>CAMAQW010000001.1 GCA_945860335.1 Sediminibacterium ginsengisoli
GAGGGTACCGAAAAAAATCCGTGGGAATTAGAACACCGCAACGGTACAACCCAAGAAGATAAAAAAAATTCTCCCATACAAAGTAAGTGTTACGCTTACGACGAGGTTTCAAAAAAGTTTTTTGTAAACGATAACGATCATCCTTACAATCCAGTAAAACCTTTTGATTGGATTAGAGGCAATCATGTTGGTGGTCGCTCACTGATGTGGGGCCGTCAAAGTTACCGCTGGAGTCCACTCGATTTTGAATCCAATGCAAAAGATGGTCATGGTACAGATTGGCCTATTCGTTACAACGATTTAGCACCATGGTATAGTTATGTAGAAAAATTTGCCGGCATCAGTGGCAATAGAGATGGCCTTTCTATGCTACCTGATGGAGAGTTCATGCCTGCTATGGAAATGAACTGTGTAGAAAAGCTAGTAGCTGGTGAATTAAAAACAAAAATGGGTCGTCCCATGATTATTGGACGCTCCGCCAATCATACGGCAAAAATTGGAACCCGTGGCCCTT
The DNA here is from genome assembly GCA_945860335.1 of Sediminibacterium ginsengisoli. GTDB lineage: Bacteria > Bacteroidota > Bacteroidia > Chitinophagales > Chitinophagaceae > Sediminibacterium > Sediminibacterium ginsengisoli_B. The sequence goes on from CAMAQW010000001.1 coordinate 515, forward strand.
GTCAATTTAGAAATAAGTGTCATCAGGGTTGTCCATTTAGTGGCTATTTTAGTTCCAATGCAGCAACCCTTCCTGCCGCTTTTGCAACAGGAAATTTAACACTTCGTCCAGATGCCATCACCACAGAAATTTTATACGATAAGGAAACCGGCCGTGCAAAAGGGGTGCGCATTTTAGATTCAAACACCAATTTAACCGAAGAGTATTATGCAAAAATTGTTTTCTTAAATGCATCTACTTTAGGCACTTCTCATATTTTACTCAATTCTGTTTCGGAGGTTTTCCCAGAAGGTTTTGGCAACAGTAGTTTACAAGTAGGCCACAACTTAATGGACCACCATTATGGCGTGGGTGCTTCTGGAACCTATGAAGGATTTTTAGATCAGTACACGTATGGACGAAGACCCAACGGTATTTATATTCCTCGGTTTAGAAATTTAGATGGTGGATCTTCGGCAGGGTACGTTCGCGGATTTGGTTATCAAGGTGGCGCCGGAAGGGGAAGACAAGAGGGTGAAGGTATTGGAGCATCGTTTAAAGAAAGCATTACAGAAGCAGGTAACTGGTCCATGGGTATTGGCTCATGGGGTGAGCACTTACCATATTACGAGAACAAAGTAACGCTTAGTAAAGACAAAAAAGACAAGTGGGGCTTGCCGTTACTTGATATTGATTGCGAGTTCAAAGAAAATGAAATGAAGATGCGCGTGGACATGAAAAATAGCGCAGCAGAAATGTTAGAAGCAGCGGGTTTAAAAAATGTTTCTACCTATGATACCATGCCAGCACCTGGATTTTGTATTCATGAAATGGGAACGGCGCGTATGGGTAAGGATCCTAAAACCTCTGTACTCAATAAGTGGAACCAGATGCACGATGCAAAAAATGTATTTATTACAGATGGTTCTTGTATGGCATCTTCGGCTTGTCAAAATCCTTCATTAACCTACATGGCCCTTACTGCAAGAGCCACCGATTTTGCTGTAAGTGAATTAAAGAAAGGAAATTTATAGATTTATTTTGATCTAATTTGTTGATTAACAATCACTTAAATTATCTTTTATATAAATCATTAAACTTATATAAATAAAACTAGATTTGTATTTCAATCATTTTGAATGCACACTTCTAGGAAGCAGTTTTTATTGCTTTTACTTTTGGCAACCTGCTTTGTTTGGTCTTGCAAAACAGTGCAGCCTCCAGCTTCAGCAAAAGGAAATAATAACATCGAAGGAGAGTCTTTTGTACTTGCTAATACCACTTCTTCTAATTTTTTATATGCGTCCATTGTTAAAGGTTCGGTAAGTGTACGCAGTACTTACCTGCCCTCCGATTCGGGTTCCATCACATACCAAGAAGGAACAGACTTTACCATCAATTATAAAAAAGGAACCATTGCAAGAACATTAAAATCTCGCATTCCTAATTATGCAAATCATTCATTGTTTGAGAAAATAAATTTTAACCAAAACGAGGCTAAAAATTATAGCAATAATCCCTATTTTATTTGGGTAGACTATGCTACAAACAAAAACGAAATACTTGTAGATTCAATGGATCAAAGCCAGTATTTAAGGGCGTTTAAAAATAAATTAGAGCGCGGAGTGCCCGTAAATATTATTTCCTATGGAAATAGTATCGCAGCAGGAATGGAATCTACAAATGATCAATTAAGGTTTCAGAACCGGTGGATCAATCATTTAAAAACGTTATTTCCGACATCAAATATTAAACTAGAGGACGCGACCCTGCCAGGTTATACAACACTTGAAGCCATTGCTTATTGGGAAGCATACATTGGCCGAAAAAATCCTGATTTGGTGCTTTTGGGTTGGGGTATGAATGAAGCCAACATTGGCGGCATGACACCTAGTGATTATAAACGTAACCTTATTACTTTAGCGCAAAAGAGTAAGCAATTTAAGAATGCTGAGGTTGTCATTTATTCCTGTTTTAGACCCAATGAAAATTGGCGTTTCGCCAGCCATAAAATGGAGTTATATACCCAGGCTGCTAAAGAAGCAGCAGCTACTGCTAATTGTGCCTATGTTGATGTGTATGGGGTTTATGAAAAAGTATTTGCACGAAAAAATCAGCCTTCGTTATTGAGTAACAACATTAACCATCCCAATAACTTTGGACACTGGTTGTATTTAAGGGCGTTTATGAATGTGGTTTTTTAAATTACCGAAAGCACTTTGTTTTTTGCAAGCAAACATGCACCAATAATACCCGCTTTTTCGCCAAGTTTTGAAAGTTTTAATTCTGTATCTGCGTTAACAAGGCTAAGTGAATACTTATTAATTGAACTCTTAGTAGGTAATTTTAGGTATTCACCCGTTTCGGATAAAGTACCACCTAATATGATTAACTCAGGGTTAAACACATTAATTAATACGGCTAATCCCTTTCCTAAATTCTCCCCAATTTCAGCAAGTAACTCAATCGTTAATACATCTTCATTTTGACCTGCTAGTACAATGTCGGTCAGTGTGATGTCTTCAATTTTTTTATTTTTCTTTAAAGCAGCAGACGTATACCCTTGTTTAATTTTTTCTTTAAACTTTCGGAGTAGCGCATTACCAGAGGCTTCAGTTTCTAAACAACCTTTTTTACCGCAGTGACAAATAATTTCATTGTTAAAAAAGGGGATATGTCCAAACTCACCACTAAATCCAGACTTACCGTAATAAACTTTTCCATCAATTAAAATACCAAGCCCTATTCCATAGTCGAGATTAACAAACAATACATTTTTTTCTGTATTTACTTCGCCATTACAAAATTCACCAAATGCCATGGCCCTTGAGTCATTTTCTAAATAGGTTTTAATCCCAATTTTTTCCTGAATGATTTGTGATAACGGCTCTTCTTGAAAATGAAAGAAAGTATAACTATATCCTTTTGTATGGTTAATTCTACCTGAAAGATTGATGCCTAAACTTAAAATCTTTTCTTTCTTAACCCCAACCTCTTTAATAAAGTTTTGTATGATTTGAATTAACTGGTGTAAAGATTCGGCCGTATTTTCTAATTTAAATGCAATCCTATTTTTTTGACTGACCAATTGCTTTTTAAAATTGAGGAGCCCGATATTGATATAATATTTTTTAACATCTACCCCTAGAATAAACCCAGCGTCACCAATTAAGCCGTATAAGTTGGCTTTTCGGCCTCCTGTTGATTCAAATTTACCATAGTCGCTAATGAGTCCTTCTTCAATTAATTCGGTAATTAAGCTAGTGGTTTTAGGTACACTGATATTTAGTTCTTTGCTTAATTCATTGATAGAAGCGCTTTCGGTTTGATCTAAGTGCTTGAAAATTAATCCTTTAAGAATTTTATTTTTTAGCGCAACACCAGACGAATTGTCATTGTTAAAAAGTGTAGAGAGTATATGATTTGGCTTACCCATAGCGGTTTTGTGTAAGTAAATATAGGAAATGGCTGAAAAAGTCTTAATAATTAAAAAAATTTAAAAAGTATTGCGATTATTAGTAAAATATTTAAGATATTGCTGATATATATAAAAAATCGTTATCAATTTAATTCGGATCAATTAAGGTCAAAGGTTCTAAATAATATGAGCAAAGAAAAACTGAAGGCATATAGTAGCCTCTACAAAAATGAGCTAGTTAATAATATACTACCATTTTGGCTTGAGAATAGTAAAGATGAATTAAATGGCGGATACTTTACTTGCTTGGATCAAAAAGGAAATGTGTATGATACCGATAAATTTATTTGGTTGCAGGGAAGAGAAGTGTGGTGTTTTAGCTTCATGTACAACCACCTTGAGCAAAATCCAGCTTGGTTGGATATGGCATTGCATGGTGCTAATTTTCTAAAAAAATACGGAAGAGACGCATCTGGAGATTGGTATTTTTCGCTTACTGCAGAGGGTAAACCCCTAATTCAACCCTATAATATTTTTAGTGATTGTTTTGCTACAATGGCTTTTGCTTCTTTAGATAAAGCAACGCCTTCTGATGAGTTTAAAAAAATTGCCTTAGATACTTTTAATAATATTATCAAACGCAAAAACAATACAAAAGGAAAATATACTAAAAGTTTTCCTGGAACGCGGTCTTTAAAAAACTTTAGCCTTCCAATGATTCTTTGTAATCTTTCGTTAGAGCTGGAACATATTTTAGGTAAAGAAAAAGTAGAGGAATTTATCCCTACCATTATTCATGAAGTGATGGATGTATTTTATCATTCCGAATTTGGATTGATTTTAGAAAACGTTCATGAAGACGGTAGTTTTTCAGACAGTTTTGAAGGTCGTTTGCTAAATCCAGGGCATGCCATTGAAGCCATGTGGTTTATTATGGACTTGGGTAAACGAACAAATGATGAAAAATTAATTCATAGAGCAAAAGATATCATGTTGCGTACGCTAGAACATGGATGGGATAAGGAATATGATGGTATTTTGTATTTTTTGGATGTAAAAGGGTATCCTCCACAACAGTTGGAATGGGATCAGAAATTATGGTGGGTGCATGTAGAAGCGTTGGTTGCATTAGCAAAGGGTTATGCATTAACAGGTGATGAAAAATGTTTAGAATGGTTTGAAAAAGTACATGCATACACATGGTCTAAATTTAAGGACAAAGAATACGGAGAATGGTTTGGTTATTTAAATAGAAGAGGTGAAGTTTTACTGCCATTAAAAGGTGGTAAATGGAAGGGTTGTTTTCATATACCAAGGGCTTTGTATCAAATTTCTAAAACCTTTGAAACAGTTTAAATGAGGGGAATAAAAATATATATTTTTTACTTTCTTTCACTGTTACTCGTGATTGATGCACAAGCACAAACATCTTACAAAACAGATGTTTTGGTTATAGGCGCAAGTGCCAGTGGCATTGCTGCTGGTATACAATCTGCTCGTATGGGCGTTCAAACAATAATTGTAGAGCCTACTACTTGGTTAGGTGGCATGATAACTGCAGCAGGTGTTTGTGCATTTGATGGCAACCATAGTATGCCATCTGGTTTATTTGGAGAATTTAGAGAGGCTTTACACAAAGTGTATGGCGGTGCCTCTAAAGTGTCTACAGGCTGGGTTAGTAATACACTCTTTGAACCACATGTGGGTGATAGTATTTTCAAATCGATGGTGCTTCATACCAAAGGGTTAACGGTGAAGTATCAGTTTCAATTTGTAAGCGCTATTAAAAATAACAATGCAATCACTGGTGCCATTTTTCTACATCTGCCAACCAATCAAAAAGTTACCATTTATGCCAAACAAGTTATAGATGCTACTGAACTTGGGGATGTGCTTGCAAATGCAGGAGTGCCATATAGTTTAGGTATGGAAGCAAGTGCAGTAACTGGTGAAGATGTACATGTTTCAGAAACAAATGATATCGTTCAGGATATCACTTATGTTGCTATTTTGAAAGATTATGGAAAGGGGACAGATAAGACCATTCCAAAGCCAAAAAATTACGATCCTTCCGAATTTGATGGAGCCTGCACTGATTATTATTTTAATACCGCAAAGCCAAAGCCAAATGTTGATGCCAAAAAAATGCTTGACTATGGCAAACTACCCAATAAAAAATACATGATTAACTGGCCTAATAGTGGCAATGATATTTATTTAAATATTGTTGAAATGAATGAGGCTGATCGCGAAAAAGAATTGGTAAAAGCCAAGGAGCAAACACTTCGGTTTATTTATTTTATTCAACATCAATTAGGATTTAAAAACTTAGGATTAGCGGATGATGAATATCCGACAGCTGATAAATTACCACTTATTCCTTATCATAGAGAAAGTAGAAGGGTAAAGGGTTTGGTGCGTTTTGATGTAAAGCATATTGCAAAGCCTTTTGATTCGCCCAATCCATTGTATAAAACAGGTATTGCAGTTGGCGATTATCCAATTGATCACCACCATAAAAAAAATCTAAAAGCACCGCAGCATCTAGACTTTTATCCTGTTCCTTCTTTTAATATTCCACTAGGATCTTTAATACCACAAGATATAAGTGGTTTAATTGTTGCAGAAAAAAGCATAAGTGTTTCAAATGTTGTAAACGGTACAACTCGACTTCAAGCCATTGCTTTATTAATTGGTCAGGCTGCTGGAACATTAGCAGCTCAAGCTGTTCAGCAAAATCTTGATGCACAAAATATACCTGTTAGAAAAGTGCAATTAGGTTTGCTTAATAGCAATGCCTATATCATGCCTTATTTTGATGTACCTCAAAGCCATCCTCAATTTATTGCGACCCAAAAAATTGGTGCAACTGGAATTTTAAAAGGACAAGGGGTCCCCTATAGTTGGGCAAATAGAACGCTTTTTCATCCAGACTCGCTTGTAAACCGAACGGCTTTAGCTCAAGATATAGCTGATTTATGTTTACTAACACCAAAACAGCAAGCCTATCTAAGCCTATCTGAAACTATTGATATCATTATTGAAATAGCAAAGAATAAGAAGCTTGCAACAAAATCGGCTTCTTGGAATTTATCTGATAAAAAATTACTTACAAATCAGATAAAGCAATCATGGCAGCGATGGAAATTTGGTTCATTCAACCCCAATAGTTATGTAACACGCATTCAGTTTGCACAGCTAATGGATGCTACCATCAATCCTTTTGAATTGCAACAAATTGACCACAACGGAAAAATTAAACCTACATATTAAAAAACAAAACGTTTGCTTATGAAAAAAGTATCGCTCTTTTGCTGTTTTCTGCTAATGATCTTGAGCAGTGCAGTAGCGCAACAATTTAATGTTGCGGGAAGAGTAACCAGTGCCAGTTCTGGTAGACCTGCAGAAGGTATTTCGGTATTGGTTAAAGGATCAAAAAAAGGAACCACCACAAATTCGAGTGGAAATTACAATGTATCAGTTAATACAGGTGCGACACTTGTTTTTTCTGGAATTGGGTTTGCAACACAAGAATTAAAAGTATCTGGTAACACACTTGATGTAGTGCTTCAAGTTACAGTGGGTGATATTGGTGAAGTAGTTGTTGTGGGATATGGTTCTCAGAAAAAAGCAAGTCTTACGGGGTCATTGGTAACTTTAAACAACAGCGCTTTAAACAAGCGTCAAGTTTCAAGTACGAGCCAAGCTTTACAAGGTTTAGCCCCGGGTGTAACCGTTCAACAGCAATCTGGAAAACCTGGCGCAGATGGAGCTAGTATAGTTGTGCGTGGACAGGGTTCCATTTCAGGTAGTAATGCACCCTTAATTATTGTGGACGGATTGGCCGTTGGTTCTCTAGACCAAATCGATCCTAACGCTATTGAAAGTATTACATTGTTAAAAGATGCTGCATCTACGGCCATTTATGGTAATAGAGCATCTGCCGGTGTAGTTTTAGTAAAAACAAAAAGGGCTACCGAAAAAGGTTTACAAGTAAACTACAATGCTTTTGTAACACAACAGCAAGCTACTTCTTTACCCAACAGAGTAAGTGGTATCGATCATATGTTATTGAGTAACGAGGCAGAAAAAAACCGAACTGGTATTCCTACATCTTCTGTTTTTCCTCAGGCATTGATTGATCGTTATAAAACTACTGCCCCTAATAATTTAGATATCATTGATACGGATTGGATAAAAGAATTGTTTACCAATTCTGGCATCATGCAAAACCATAACGTGCAGGTATCTACATCTACCGATAAGGTTAATTTGTTTTCTTCTTTTTCTTATTTGAAGCAAGAAGGTTTAATTCCTAATAGTAGTTTTGAGAAATACGATATCAGACTTAATCCTGAATTTAAAGTGAATGATAAGTTTTCTTTGGTTTCTGTACTAGCATACAATACCAATAGAACAACAAACCCATCTACTGGTAGTGCTGAATTTATTATTCGTCAAGCAATTGGTCTTCCTGCTATTGGTGCTGGTAAATTTGGCCCTGGCATGTATGGTAATGCTGCACAGTCTAACAATAGAAATCCACTTGCGATGGCGGAAGCTGCTGGTACATCGGTGGTTAATGGAAGTACAATGCTTACTCGTTTTGGATTTAATTATAAGCCTATTAGTGGTTTAGAAATTGAAGCATATTGGGGTAGACAAGTGTCAAATCCTTGGACTAAAACATTTGTTAAGAATGCTGATATTTATCAGCCAAATATTGCTACAGGTGGTTATTCATTTGTGGGCACATGGCCTGGTACAACTAGTTTGTCTGAGTCATATACCAATAACGTGTATAAAACATATTTAGGACAAGCAACGTATACAAAGCGTTTTGGTAATCATTCAATAAAAGTATTAACAGGTGCTCAGACAGAGTTATTCACCAACTATTTCTTTGGTGCATCTAGAACTGGTTTTGTAAATCCAAACCAACCTTACTTAAATTTAGGAAGTGGTATTCGCGATAACAATGCGGGTGCATCTGAACTTGCGTTGGCTGGTTTTTTTGCAAGGGTTAACTACAGTTTATCTGATAAATATTATTTAGAATTAAATGGTAGAAGAGATGGTACTTCTCGTTTTTCTCAAGCAAGAAATAAACAATGGGGTAATTTTGGAGCGGCATCTGCTGGTTGGATTTTTTCTAAAGAATCATTTTTCAAAAGCATATCTGACGTAGTAACATTTGGTAAGATCCGTGGTTCAATAGGTGGAAACGGAAACCAAAATATTGGTAACAACTATGCTTACGATGCTTTTTATGCGCTATCGAATTACAGCAATCCCAACAATGGTACCAATGCTTATTTTGGTAATGTAACTACTTTGGGTGTTGCTTTACTTCAATTTGCAAATCCTGATTTAAGTTGGGAAACATCTAAACAATGGAATGCGGGTCTAGATCTTACTTTAGGCAAGCATTTTACGGTAACTGCTGATTATTATGTGAAGACATTAAAAAACATGTTATTGCAAAGAACCTTACCGCAGTCTGCTGGAGGATTAAGTAATCCTTTTGTGAATGCGGGTAACATGGAAAATAAAGGATGGGAATTTAGTGTTAACTACAAGAAAAACTTTGGTAAGTTAGGTGTAGATGTAACTGCAATGATTTCTGATGTTAAAAATAACGTTCTAAATCTTGTGCCTGGAACTCCGTTTATTGGTGATGGTATTAGAACTGCACCAGGTCAGGCCTTAGGTTCTTACTTTGGGTATTTAGCAAATGGCTTTTTTACCGATTCAACAGATATTAAAAATTCACCTATTCAATTTGGAATTCCTTGGAGTGCAACTACAGCCAATGGTCCAAAGCCTGGTGACATGAAATACAAAGATATCAGTGGACCAGACGGAAATCCAGATGGTAAAATTGACAACTTTGATAGAACTTTTATAGGCAATGCATTTCCTAGGTATGAGTATAGTCTTAATGTGAACCTAACGTATAAAAACTTTGATCTAAATATTTTTGGTCAAGGTGTTGGTCAACGCAATAACTATTTAAGTGGAACAGGTGCTGTTCCTTTTTCAAGTGCCGATTTTGCTGCTTCTCTACTAGATATTCATAAAGATTATTGGAGACCAGACAATCAAAATGCTACGTTCCCTCGTTTATTACCATCGGGTTCTGGCGGTAACAACTATCTATTGAGTTCTCAGTGGATTAGAAGTGCTGCTTATTTTAGAATTAAAAACGTTAACCTAGGGTATACGTTACCTCAGGCGTTGTTAAGTAAAGTAAAAATCAAATCGTTTCGTGTATTTGTAAGTGCGGCTAACTTACTTACGATCTCTAAAGCATGGAAAGGATTTGATCCTGAAATAAACAATGCTAATGCAGAATTTTATCCTTTAATGAGAACCTTTACTGCAGGTGTTAATGTAAACTTTTAATTGAACTCAATAAATTGAATACAATGAAAAAATATTTAATCATACCAACGCTTCTAGCTGCCTTCGCTATTAGTAGTTGTAATAAGTTTTTAGATAGAAAACCACTTGATGCGTCTTCTTCTTCTACCTTTTTATCCAATCAATCAGAAATGGAGCAAGGCTTAGTAGGCACCTATGCATCGGCTATGTGGGTTATTGCTAATAACACCCCTATGCATTATGCGATTGAGTCTAGTACTGATATGGCGATTAAAAGAGGTGGAAATGCGGAAGATTTAATTGCCATGGGCGATGGTGGTCCTTTTTTAGTTAACAATGCTATTTGTATATCAGCTTGGAACCAAGCATACAAATTGGTTCAGCGTGCCAACCAACAAATTGTTGGTATGGAAAATGGTAAGGCTAATGTAACACCGGTGGTATACAACCGAATAAAAGCAGAAGCCCAAGTGCTTCGCGCATGGGGTTATTTTCATTTAATGACTTGGTTTGGTGACGTTCCATATTACAGAGCCATGCCATCTGTGGAAGAAGTTTTACAAGCTAAACGCACACCAGTTGCTACCATTGTTGCAGACATGTACAAAGACTTAGATGAGGCAGTTGCAGCATTTGATGCAGCAGGTACATCTGCTGTACAAACAATTGGCAGGGTAAATAAGGGTGTTGCACTTGGATTAAAAGCAAAGTTGGCACTATTAATTAAAGATTTCAGAACAGCAGCAACTGCTACAAAAACCCTTATTGATGCTGGTCAGTATGGATTAAATCCTCGATTTACTGATTTGTTTATGCTAAACGGTCAATCTGCTAATGCTAATAGAGAAATCTTGTTTGCGCAGACCTATCCAACAGACGTAAATGAACCACAAAACTGGATGGCTGTAATTGGTGTTCCTCGTCAGGTAACCAACTCTCAGAGTAGTTTGTTTCCAACGCAAAATTTAGTGGATCAATTTGAAGGAAGAGATGGTCTCCGTATTGATGCTTCTACTGTTTATGATCCTGCAAATCCAAGACTTAACAGAGACAATCGACTTAAATGGAGTATTTATATGCCTGGTGATACCATGGTACATTTTGCATCTAAAACAGCTGCACTACCTTACAATAACTTAAGGGAGCGTACGGTATTTAATATTTATACCAATGTGCGTCGTAAATTCAATTGGAGTACAGGTGTATACAATGATGTAGCAACCAATAATGATTGGATTGGTGCGCAAGCTGCAGGTATTCAGTGGCAAGTAAGTGCTACCGGAAATATTGGCGGCGTTGGTTATGTATGGAACAAGTACAACGATTCTACTCAGTATACTTTTGAGTCTAGAGTTGGTTTTGTTTTAATGCGTTATGCAGATATTTTATTAACGTATGCAGAGGCTAAAATTGAGTTGAACGAAATTGATGCAACTGTTTTATCTGCCATCAATTTGGTTAGAGCAAGAGCTGGACAACCTGCTTCTGTGATTGGTAGCCAAACTGCGATGCGTACTTTAATTAGAAGAGAAAGAGCAGTTGAGTTTGCTGGTGAGGGGCTCCGTTTATTTGATTTAAGAAGATGGGATATTTATGCAAAAGCAAATAGTGGACCAGTTGTTGGACTTTCACTAAACCCAGCGGTTCCTGCAGCTAGACCTACTTTTGATGCAGATAATATTCCTAATTATACGAGCAGTGTTAACCAGCGTATTAGGTTTAGAAATCAAATCAGAAACAATAGCAACGCAAAATACAAGTTGTGGCCAATACCTCAATCTGAAATAGATAACAATCCAAATCTAATACAGAATCCAGGCTGGAATTAATGATTCCACTGTCTTTATTGATTTATAGGCGGGCGCTACATTGTAGCGCCCGCTTTTTTATTCAATCATATAGGTAAGCGAGCCTCCGTTCATGAGTTTATGATGCTCGATATAATGTTGGTCTAATTTTTTTCCATTCCAAAGTACAGATCTGATGTAAGCGTTTTTGTTGTCTCCTTTTTGTATTACGTTAATTGTCAACTTTTTATTTCCAGCAAGATTAATACTTGCATTTTTTACGAGCGGAAAGCCAAAAACATATTCTCCAGATGCAGGATTCATGGGGTATAGGCCAAGTGAACTAAAAATATACCAGGCGCTCATTTGTCCGCAATCATCATTTCCAATTAATCCATCAGGTCCTGTTTTATAAAAGCTATCTGCAACCGCTTTTATCCATTTGGCTGCTTTATCGGGATAGCCTAGTGCACTATACATGTATATAATATGATGACTTGGTTCATTGCCATGCGCATATTGTCCAATTAAACCAGAAACGTCTGCAGAAGCATTTTCTCCGTGCAAAATGGATGGTGCATTAAATAAAGAGTCTAATTTATTTGCTAATACTTTTTTACCACCATATAGTGCTGATAATCCTTCAACATCATGCGGAACAAAAAAACTATGTTGCCATGCCGTTCCTTCAATATATTGTCCTTCAAACCCATGTTCCGAAAGTAAGGGGTCAAAAGGTTCAATAAATTTTCCTTGACTATCTTTTGCACGCATGAATCCTGTTGATGCATCAAATAAATTTTGGTAATACTTTGCACGCTCCATAAATAGTGCATAGTCTTTTGTTTTACCTAATTTTTTAGCTACTTGTGCAATGCACCAGTCATCATAGGCATATTCTAGGGTGATGGTTACACTCCAGCCATGTTTGTCTTGTGGCAGGTATCCATATTTTATATAATCGCCTGTACCTCTTTGTTTTTGAAACGCAGATTTTAACATGGCTTCATAAGCAGTATCTACATTAAATCCAGGCATGTTTTTTAAAATGGCATCTGCTATAACCGGAATAGAATGATAGCCTGTCATGGTATTGGCTTCCCAGGTGCTAATATCCCATACGGGTAGTAGTCCATTTTCTTTGTAAAACTGCAACATACTATTGATAAGATCTGGAACTAGCTTTGGTTGTGTGATTGTAAAAAGAGGATTGAGGGCTCTAAATGTATCCCACAAAGAAAAAATAGTATAACGCGGTTTTCCGCCTTCCATTTTTTGTACTTGTCCTTGTTGATTTTGGTAGGTGCCGTCTATGTCAGAATAAATTACCGGTGCTAAAGCAGTTCTGTAGAGTGCGGTGTAAAATTTAGTAGCAAAGGCTTTATTGGAAGTATTAATTTCAATTTTATTTAATTCCTTTTCCCATTTATTTTCTGCCTTTGCGGTGATTGAATTAAATGTTTGGCCACTAATTTCATTGAGTGCCAATCCTGATTTTTCAATACTAACATTACTAATACCGGTCTTTACGATTATCTTTTTTTGTAAAGGCTCAAATTCTAAAAGTAATTTTACCAATTTACCATGTGCCGTTTTATTTATTTCTTGTGCATCAATAAACCGGTATGATTTTATTTTAGCTGAAAATACAGATGTAAAATAAACACGTTGATTTTTTGCCCAACCGGTAGAATAGCGGTATCCGCCAATCGTTGAATCGTTGATGATTTTAATAAAGGCATCTGTTGGTTGATCCCAATTTAATTTAAATCCCATATCGTATCTGATCCATGCCTGATTGGAAGGAAAGCTGTATTGCTGAATACCTGTTCTTTCGCTTGCCGATAATTCACAAACAATTCCGTTGTCTAGTTTAACTGAATAATAACCAGGTTTTGCACTTTCATTTTTATGGTTAAATGCATGTTTAATGACAGAGCGGTTGGCGCCAATAGAATCGGTTAGTGGTAATACTGAAATATCGCACCAGTCACCAATACCTGTACCGTTTAAGTGAGTGTGACTAAATCCAGCAATTGTTTTGCTGCTATAATGGTAGCCACTACACCAATCCCATCCCTCGTCTCCGTTGTCGGGACTGAGTTGAACCATACCAAAGGGAACTGTGGCTCCAGGATACACGTGTCCGTGTCCGCCTGTTCCTAAAAATGGGTCTACATAACGTGTTTTATTTTGCCCATTACTAATAGCAAATACTCCCAAAAAAGGGAGTAAGATCAATATTTTTTTCATGATTTATTTTATGTAGGGATAGAGTCCCTGGTACCAAGTTAATTTATCTTTTAAACCCTCATAAAAGAAAAACACTTCACCTTTAAACCCTTTGTTTCTGTTGCTCTGTATAAATTGAGACATCAAGGCATCTGACTGAACGGTGCTTCCCGATTTAACCAATACACCTGGATAAAAAGGAACTGCAGTATTTTTGTAATATGATTTTTGTTGGTTGATGGAGTTGTCGTAGTCGGTAATATTGTACCGATAAATTTGTGGAATAATCGCATCCACCCATGCGCTATCTACCCAAGTTGGCCAGTCCTGTAAATATTCGGTATATCCAAAAGGATATGGACTAGGTGACATGGTAAATAAAATAGTTGGCTTAATGGCTTTAACTTCTGTTCTTAATCGTTTTAAAAAAACGTTTAGCTTGTCGGCTCTCCACTTTAACCAGCCCGCATCTGTAGGGGATGGGGGAGGATTGGCGCCACCGTTTTCTGATTTATATAAATTTACTGTATAGGCATCATATCCGCCTGTGGAAGGCATTGCAGGTAATCTGTCATCGCCTTGAACACCATCAACATTATACTTGTTCACCACTTCTTTAAAAAGATCAACCATAAATTGTTGTACTTGCGGATGTAATCCATTGAGCCAATCGAATCCATTTTTTACAACAAGTTGATTGTTTAAATCTTTTGCTGCCCATTCAGGTTTAGCAGCAACAATGGAGCCGCCGTTTGCAGAATAGGAGGATGAAAATCCATATTCAAACCAAGCATGTACTTTTAATCCTGCTGCTTTACCTTCTTCAACGCATTCTTGTAATGGATCTCTACCAACAAATTTTTCCAACTGCTTAATGCCGGTTAAATTTTGCATCACGGTGCTAGGGTAAATTGTTCTTGCATTGTTATATACAACAATAAACACATGGTTGATCCCGGCTAGTTTGCAATTGGACATCATTTGTTTAATGTTGTCTCTACTGTCTAATGCCGTACTCGCTGTTGTTGTTACCCAAACGCCACGCATGGCATTAGCGTCCCAAACTGGAACTGGATTGGGGTTTGGATTGGGAGGAAGTGGTGTTGGCGTTGTACCGCCCTTTTTTGAACAAGCGCCAATGCTTACAAGTACAAATAAAAGAAGGCAAATGGATAGACTCTTACGAATGTTTAGGTTGAAAAGCATGACAAATGTTGAAATTGATGAGCTAACTTAATTAAATATTTTATAAATTTAATATAAGTTTTTAATATTTTTAATTATGCGTCAACCTACAACCCCAAAATCGCCATTATTTTGGATTCCTAGCACTTGGTTTGCTATGGGATTGCCCTTCGTTGCTTTGTCTACGGCAAGTGCAATCATGTATAAAAATTTTGGAATATCTGACACTAGTATTGCGTTTTGGACCTCGCTCATTATGCTTCCATGGACATTAAAGCCTTTGTGGGGACCATTTTTGGAAATGTTTAAAACAAAAAAATATTTCGTTTATATCACGCAAATTATAACAGGATCGATATTTGGATTAATCGCTATTTCACTTCATCTAGATCATTTTTTTTCAATTTCAATTACATTAATGGCAATCATAGCCATTAGTGCCTCTACGCATGATACAGCGGCAGATGGTATTTATTTGAATGAATTAGATCCTGCACAACAAGCAAAATATGTGGGTTGGCAAGGTGCATTTTATAATGTTGCTAAAATAGTTTCGGGTGGCTTACTCGTTTATTTAGCAGGAGAATTGGAAAAGCGATACGGGTTAATTAATGCATGGGTAACCGTTATGTCTTTTTACTGCATTATTATGGTATCGTTGGGTATTTACAATATGAAAATGCTTCCAGAGGGAGGTGTGTCAAAGCAGGTGGGTACTTTACAAGAAGGCTTTGATGTATTGAAAGATGTGATCATTACTTTTTTTCAGAAAAAAAATATTTGGTATGGGTTGGCTTTCATTGTTTTTTACCGTTTTGCAGAAGGACAAGCAATAAAAATTACCCCTTTATTTTTTAAAGCTACAAGAGCAGAAGGTGGCCTCGGATTATCAACTTCGGAAATTGGACTATTGTATGGTGTATTTGGAGCTGCTGCTTTTGTATTAGGATCGATTGTAGCAGGTAACTTTGTTTCTAAAAGTGGTGGGTTAACAAGAAAATCTCTATTAATATTATGTTGTTTCTTTAATTTACCATTTGCTGCTTATGCCTACTTAGCCATTGCGCTTCCTACTAATTTATATGTTATTGGTTCGGCTGTTGCGATTGAGTATTTTGGTTATGGCTTTGGATTCGTAGGTTTGATTTTATACATTATGCAACAAATGGCCCCCGGAAAATATAAAATGGCGCACTATGCTTTTGGAAGTGGTTTAACCAATTTGGGTTTTATGTTACCTTCCATGATTAGTGGATTTGTAAGTGACAAAATAGGGTATCAATATTTCTTTATTTGGGTACTTGTTTCTACCATTCCAGCCTTTTTAATTTCTTGGTTAGTACCCTTGCCAAATTTAAATGAAGAAAAAATATAAATATTAGATCATGCGCATTACAGGAACTTTCATTGACGAAATTAGTCATGACATACCGCATCAAAATTGGGGGCCACGTGAATGGGAAAAAGATTTTCAATATATGCAGGCTGCCGGTATTGATACGGTTATTGTAATTCGCTGTGGCTATAGAAAATTTTTGACCTATCCGTCGGATTATTTAATAAGTAAGCATCAGTGTTATGCGCCTCCAATCGATTTAATTGATTTGTATTTAACCTTAGCCGAGCGTTATGGCATGAAGCTTTATTTTGGTTTGTATGATAGTGGACACTACTGGGATACTGGAAATCTTCAGTTTGAAATTGATGCAAATTTTTATGTTATTGATGAAGTATGGAAAAAGTACGGACATCGTACCGCATTTAAAGGTTGGTATTTGAGTACCGAAATAAGTAGAAAAACAAAGGGCGCTATCGAAGCGTTTAATAGTTTGGGTCAAATGTGCAAGCAAATTAGCGGAAACTTACCTGTATTTATTTCTCCGTGGATTGATGGTAAAAAAGCAGTGATGGCTGCATCTGGTAATTTAACAAAAGAAGATGCCGTGTCCATTCTTGAACATGAAACAGAGTGGAATGAAATTTTTGAAGGTATTCATCAAAACATTGATGCTGTTGCCTTTCAGGACGGTCATATTGATTATCACGAACTTCATGATTTCTTTTCAGTGAATAAAAAATTAGCTTCTAAATATAATTTAGCTTGTTGGACCAATGCCGAAAGTTTTGACCGGGATATGCCCATCAAATTTTTACCCATCAAATTTGAAAAATTAAAATTAAAATTAGAAGCTGCTGGCAAATCTGAATATGATAAGGCTATTACTTTTGAATTTTCTCATTTTATGAGTCCTCAGTCGTCATATATACAGGCACATCATTTATACAACAGGTATTTAGAATACATAAACACGATATAGAATTATTATGAGGCGTACTATTTTTTTATTACTGGCAGTGTCTTTATTTCATTTTGCAATCCAAGCGCAGTCTACTTTAAATAACAAGCTTCGTGGCACATGGATTACCAATGTGGCTAGTGATGCGATGTTAAATAAAAAAAATGTAGAAGAAGCGGTTTTAAACTGTAAGCGAAATGGCCTTACGGATATTTTTGTTGTGGTTTGGAATAATGGACTTACAACCTATCCAAGTAAAGTAGTTGAAAAATACATTGGCATAAAGCAAGATCCACGGTATAAAAAATTTGACCCTATTGCCTCTTTTGTAAGCGAAGGTCACAAGCATGGATTAAAAGTACATGCTTGGTTTGAGTTTGGATTTTCTTATGCCTATAAAGACAGTAGTTTAAATAATTGGCTATCAAAATACCCCAATTGGGTTGGCCGAGATCAGAAACAAAATCTTCTAAAGAAAAATGGATTTTTTTGGTGGAATAGTATGCATCCAGAAGTACAAGACTTTATGCATCAAATGGTTTTAGAAGTTGTACAAAATTATAAAATAGATGGTGTGCAAGGGGATGATAGATTACCGGCAATGCCATCCGAAGGTGGATATGATTCATATACCGCTAAGGTGTTTGCAGATGAACACAATGGTGTAAACCCACCCGTGGATGCAAAAAATCCTTTGTGGCTGCAATGGAGAGCTAATAAATTAAATGACTTTGCAAAAAAATTATACGCATCAGTAAAAAAAACAAATGCCTCCTGTATGGTGAGTTGGGCACCAAGTATTTTTCCTTGGAGCCTTGAACAATATTTACAAGACTGGCCAACTTGGTTAAAAGATGGATATGCAGATCTTATTATTCCGCAGGTATACCGGTATCAATATGACAATTATGCGGCTACTTTAAAAGCGGTAGCAAAACAGGTGCCTGCTTCTTTAAAAAATAAAATTTATCCTGGTATTTTAACTTCTTTAGGAGATGGGTACCGAGTAGATAGTACCTTTTTTGAAAAAATGATTGCATTAAATAGGCAAGAAGGGTATCATGGAGAAGTGTTGTTTTATTATGAAACAATTAAAGACGCAAAAAAGAGTATCTATAAAAATTAAATAGAATGAAATCTCAATTATTCAGAAATAATATCATTTTATTTCTTTTTATTATTTTAATTGGTTGTTCTAAAAGTTCAACCGGTGGAGGAACAACGCCTCCACCACCAACTCCGCCTGTTACTTCTACAACAGCAAAGTTAATGACCTTGCCCCCGGGCTGGAAATTTTCTAGTACTATTTCACTTAATTTTCCTAGCGGTATTGAGCTCTATTTTTTTGATAGTATTTATGCTGGAAAAAAAACAAAAATGTTTTGCTTGGCTTACGATAGTAAAAATACCAGCATAGAATTTAAGCCAGTATTAGCTGCAACTGCAAAAAAAACGAGTGACTTTTATAAGGATGAAGTGGGTACTGTTTATGCGGCACTCAACGGTGGTTTTTTTGGATCCAATCAATCTTACAGTTTAGTCAAATACAATGGAACTGTAAGCTCAGCAAATATTAAAGTATTGAGCAGAACATTTAATGGGGTGAGTACTTCTTATTATCCTACTCGCGCTGCTTTTGGCGTTACTTCAACGGGTATTTACCAGTCTGCATGGATTTATCATGTAGGTGCTGGTAATGATTTAATATATTCTTATCCATCTCCTAGTCCTAATGTAGAAGGAAAAGCACCCATGGCATTGCCTACTGAGCTTTTTCCAACGGGAGGCAAAGTGTGGGATATTCATTCTGCAATTGGGGGATCGCCTCAATTATTAAAAGATGGCAAACTTTCTATTTCTGATACTGCCGAAATGATTGTGATAAACAATAAAACATCTAGGCCTAGGTCGGCTATTGGATTTACAAATAACAATTTGGTTTTGTTATTGGCTGTTGAAGGGGATAATACGGTTGGTGGGTATGACGGCGTTAATCTTTTAGATCTGAGTAATATTATGGCCTCATTGGGTTGTCAAGATGCCATCAATTTAGATGGAGGTGGTTCTACAAGCATGGTGGTATCTAGTCAACAGCTTGTTCGCCCTGGAGACAATGGTATTGAAAGGCCAGTTGTATCTGCTGTTTTAATTAAAAAGAAATAGCATTCATACGCATGTATAATTAATAAAAAAAGCCGCTCCTTATGGAAGCGGCTTTTTTTTGCTGTAGGGGGAGGGATCGAACCTCCAGAAGGCAGTTAGCTATAACACAAAGTTCAGTGGTCGACCCTGGTCGCTTATTGCTAAGCGGCTCTATGTTACGTTTATCCCGTTATCCTCACCCTCGAGACAAGAGGGCATGTTTGCCTAATATTTCATCACCCCACAATAAATAAGAACTGTTTTGATACTCATTAACAATGCAATGTTAAACCATTAGGCCTATTCGTTACAAATATTTTAATCAATAATCAAAAACTTTAGAAAAATATCAATAAATTGCTTTTTTATTAAAATACTACTAAAAACACGCCCTAATATGAACCCAAAATTGAATCTTGACAAACTCGATTTACAGATTATTCAGGAAATGATGGAGGATGCTGAAATTTCCTACGCCGATTTAGGTAAAAAACTCTTTGTGTCGGGTGGTACCATCCACGTGCGTATAAAAAAATTAGAAGAACTGGGTGTAGTAAAGGGTAAAAAATTATCTGTCGATTTAAAAGAACTCGGTTACGACGTAATTGCTTTTATTGGCATCTATCTCGAAAAAAGTTCGCTGTATGATAGTGTTGCCAAGGAATTAAAAAAAGTACCACAAATTGTGCGTTTAAATTATACCACCGGTAATTATAGCATGTTTGCAGAAATTGTTTGTAAAGATATTCAGCAGTTGCGTTATGTTTTACATGATGAGCTGCAAAAAATAAAAGGTATTGAAAGAACAGAAACATTTATTTCACTCGAAGAAAGTTTGGTGCGCAGTGTAGTGGTTTCTCCAACTTCGGAATAGTTATTTTTCACGCACATTAAAAGCGTCTCTTAATCCGTTTCCAAGTAAATTAAATGCAAGCACTAGTATCATAATGGCAATGCCAGGTGCTAGTGCAAGTGCCGGATTGTGGGTGATAATAAAATTATAATTTTCTTTAATCATCAGGCCCCAGCTGGGTTGTGGCGGTTGAACACCCACGCCTAAAAAACTTAAGCCTGCTTCAATTACAATCGCAGATGCAAAATTACTCGCAGCAATTACGAGTACGGGTCCAATAATATTGGGTAAAATATGTAAAAATATGGTGCGTGTATTGGAGTAGCCAAGTACCTGTGCCGCTTCAATAAATTCTCTGTTTTTAATGGCCATTACCTGACCGCGCACAAGCCTTGCAACATTCACCCACATGGTTAATCCAACTGCAATAAACACTTGCCAAAATCCTTTTCCTAAAACAAGTGTAATTGCAAACACTAGCAGTAATGTTGGAATACTCCAAATAACATTGATAAACCACATAATGCATTCATCTATCCAGCCTCTATAAAAACCGGCTAATGCACCCAGTAAAATGCCAATAGTGAGTGATAGTAAAACAGCAATCATGCCAACACCAAGGCTTACTCTTACGCCAATAATGAGGCGGCTTAACATGTCCCTGCCAAACTTATCGGTACCTGCGTAATAGGTTTGTTTAATAACTGGTTCTTTGGCAGCTAAGCTTAGTGGCATTACACCAGCTTCTGTAATGCCTTCATCAATATATTTCTGGTAATAAATAGAATCACCTTTTATGTGGTAAGAGGTGATTGGAATAAAGGTATTCGCGTCCTCTTTGCCATTTAATAGCCTATCAAAAAATGAAGCATTTGTTGTTTGTCCTATTCGTTTTACTTGAAGTAATTGAATCGTAAATCCAGGCTTCATGCTTCCTATTTCAGGAATCATGCGGTTGGCGTTTGGCGAATGTTCGGGTGCTATAAAATAAGCAAACACCGCCATCAAAAAAGCAGCGGTAATAATATAAAGTGATACACTTGCAGGTTTATTTCGTTTTAATTTTGTAAAAAAACGATCTGGTTCATTTTTAGTTACGGTGCGACCTTTCCATTTGTAAGATCCAAATGTGCCAAACCAACCAGCCACCACCGTATATAAAATATGAAATGGTTGCATGAATAAAAACCACCAGAGTAACTTTTGTTGTTTAAAAAATTTGGCAGCTGCATACATAAATGGAAGTTCAACAAGTGTTTTACAACCTATAAAAACAAACCAGTTATTGATATTACCAGTTTCTATTAGGTTAACGGGGAGGTACACCAATAACGAAAAATTTACCAGGTACACCAGCAGTAATATCCAAAAAATAATTTTGTCTTGATAGCCAAGCGCCTTACTAGACCAGCGTATCCGCTGTTGTATAAATAAATCTAACGTCGCACTTGGGGCCGTTGTAACCACTGTATCCTGCGCGTATAAGTATCCAATTTTTTCTGGATACGATTTTTTCATTTTATGCATCAGTAGCATATCGTCGCCACTGGGTAAATGATCAATGCCACTAAATTTTCCAACGCTTTCAAAGGCTTCTTTACTATAACACAAATTAGCGCCGTTGCAGAGTGTGTGTGAACCAGAGCCAACAGCTGCTGCCGTAATACCTTGTAAACTAATAAAATCTAAAACCTGAAAAACCGATAAAAAGCTTCCGGTATTTTTATAGCTTACTGGCGCCGCAATCATTACGCAGTTATGCTCCTGAATATATGCATCATAACTAGCCAGCCAATTATTGGTAAAACTGCAATCAGCGTCGGTGGTAACAATCCATGGATGATTTGCCTGTTCAATGGCAATTTCTATGGCTCTTTTTTTATACGCTACTATATTTTCATCTTTTGTAAAATCTTGCAGGCGCAGTAATCTTACATTGTTATATTGTAAAGCGATTGATCCAACAATGTTTGCGGTTTCATCTTCCGAAAAATCATCTATTACAATCAATTCAAATAAATGAGAAGGGTAGTTTTGCGCCAAAATACCCGCTATGCAGTTTTCAATGTTAGCCGCTTCATTGCGGGCCGGAATGACAATCGAAAACTTAGTTTGAGGTGTTTTGCCCTTAGCCACAAATGCGCGCAGGTTCCAGTGCCCCCTTGTATACAAGGCCATTAATACGCCGTAGGCGGCCAATAAGCAAATGGTTACCGTAAAAAGGTACATCTAACAAAGAAAATCAATAATTGGCCAGTTTGAACGACTGCCCCTCTCATTTCATTATTTTTCTTGGTTTTTTGCCAAAAACGGCCGTACTTTGAATTAGTTGCATAACTAACTATATGTCAAACAACCAATTTAAAAGAGGCGAATTATACAGCGTTATCAATGGTATGGCGTCTACCGCTGTTGCCAGGCGTTTACAAAAAAACTTTAGACTCGCAGGTCTCGAAATTACCATCGAGCAGTGGAGTGTACTTTATCATTTATGGAAACAGGACGGACTGAGTCAGCAAGAACTTTGTAACCGAACTTTTAGGGATAAACCAAGTATCACGCGCTTACTAGACAACCTAGAAAAGCAAAAGCTGGTTAAGCGGATGCCTTCTAAAGATGATCGACGCATCAATTTGGTGTGCTTAACAGAGCCAGCAAAATTATTACAAGATAAAACCATCGAGCTTGCCAATCAAACCATGGATGAGGCGCTTGTTGGTGTTGGTAAAAATGAAATTGAAATAGTAAAACAAGTATTTCAAAAAGTATACGACAATTTATTATAAACGTCTTTTAAAATGATAGATATGGAAACTTCAAATCAAAAACCATTACTCGGTGGTGAGTGGATTATTAAAGAAAGTACCCCTGATGCTACTTTTATTCCAGAAGAATTTAATGAAGAACAACTGATGGTAAAAGATATGTGTGATCAATTCATCAACACAGAAATTTTGCCCATTGTAGATCGTATCGATAAACTAGAGGCTGGTTTAATGCCATCACTCATGGAAAAAGCAGGTGAGCAGGGGCTTTTGTCTACTTCATGTCCCGAAGCATATGGTGGGCTTGGTAAAGATTTTATTACTTCAACTATTGTTAATGAAGCATTAGGTGGTGGCTATTCTTTTTCGGTGGCGATTGCTGCACATACAGGTATTGGTACACTTCCTATTTTATATTTTGGTACCGAAGAACAAAAACAAAAATACATTCCTAAATTAGCCAGTGGCGAATGGAAGGGTGCGTATGGTTTAACAGAGCCTAATAGTGGTAGTGATGCACTTAGCGCAAAAACAACGGCCGTTTTATCTAGTGATGGACAGCATTATATTTTAAATGGACAAAAATGTTGGATCACCAATGGTGGTTTTGCGGACGTTTATACGGTGTTTGCAAAAATTGATGGTGAAAAATTTACTGGTTTTATTGTTGAAAGAGGTACCGAAGGTTTTACCCAAGGTCCCGAAGAACATAAAATGGGCATCAAAGGATCTTCTACCGTTCAATTGTATTTTCAAGACTGCAAAGTGCCTGTAGGCAACGTTTTGGGAGAAATTGGCAAAGGACATGTTATTGCATTTAACGTACTAAATATTGGACGTTTAAAATTATGTGCGGCAACACTTGGTGGTGCAAAAAGAGCAACAACTGTGACTGTGCAGTATGCAAAAACAAGGGAACAATTTAAATTGCCCATTGCAAAATTTGGAGCTATCAAACATAAAATGGCCGAGATGGCTATTAAAATGTGGGTGTGTGAAGCGGGCCTATACCGAACTGCAAAATGGATTGATGATAAAGAACACGCTCTACTACAAGAGGGTAAAACATTTGCCCAAGCATTACTTGGTGCAGCAGAAGAATTTGCTATTGAGTGCGCAATGTTAAAAGTATTTGGTAGCGAAGTGCTTGATTTTGTGGTAGACGAAGGGGTACAAATTCATGGCGGAAATGGATTTAGTGATGAGTATCAAATTTCAAAAGGATATAGAGATAGTAGAATTAATAGAATCTACGAAGGCACCAATGAAATCAACCGTTTGCTTACCGTAGACATGGTGCTAAAGCGCGCTATGAAAGGAAAATTAGATTTAATGACCCCCGCTATGGCAGTTCAAAAAGAACTGATGAGTATTCCAGATTTTGGCGATACCGATGATGCAGCTTTTGCAAAAGAAATTAAATACATCAAAAACTTTAAGAAAGCAATACTCATGGTAGCGGGTGCTGCTGTGCAAAAGCTGATGATGCAACTTGAAAAAGAGCAGGAAGTACTCATGAACATTGCAGACATGGCTATAGAGGTATTCCATACAGAGAGTGCACTACTTCGTGTAATGAAACTGACACAAAAAAATGGCGAAGCTGCTACAAGTATTGAAACAGATATTATGCGTACTTATTTATATGATGCCGCAGACCGTATCAATAAAGCAGGTAAAGATGCACTCAATAGTTTTGCAGATGGAGACGAGCTTCGTATGATGCATATTGGACTTAAGCGTTTTACCAAAGTAGACCCATACAATACCAAAGAGTCGCGCCGTAGAATTGCAGACAAGTTGGTGGCGGATGATGGCTACAAGTTTTAATTGAATTCTATTTTTTGTATCTTGGCTACATGAATTATGTAAGGGCCATCCTATGTACCGCTATCTTTTTTGTACAATCAGTTGCAGCGCAAAACACAGGCTACACTGGCTTTTGGGCCAGAACGGCGGGTAAATTACCGGCACTTGCTTATGGCTTAGGTGAAGACAGGCTCGGTGGCGCTAAAATGGGCTACCTTGACACGAGCGTGTTACTTAAAGTGGTGGATACTGCTAAATCCATGTTTCAGGTGCAGCTTTCAAAAAATCATTTTGCCTACATAGATAAGCAGTTTATTGTAGTAGATACAACCGCACTTGACAAACCACTTACGCCTTTTCCGTATACCAGTAATTCCATTATTGCAAAAGGCGATTCTTTATTTGATTATGTTTCTATTCGGCTACCAGAAAAACTTCCGTATAAATCTTGGATGGATATTAATCCTTCAAAAATTAATATTGATATATATGGTGTTGCATCCAACACCAATTGGATTACACAGCTCTCTAGTTTACAAGAAGTAAAAAATGTTTATTACCATCAAGTAGAAGATGATGTGCTAAGGGTTGCTATTGAATTACAGCACAAACAACACTGGGGTTATGCACTTTCATATGGTGCTAAAGGACTGGAACTAATGGTAAGAAGGCAGCCACAAAAATTAGACCTTAACACCATGATTGTAGCCATTGATGCAGGACATGGGGGAACCAATGTGGGTGCAAGTGGAATTTGTACCAATGTTCAAGAAAAAAATGCCACTTTATTATTTGCCAAGGCACTGGAGCAACATTTAAGAGATGCAGGTGTTGAAAACCTAATCATGACGCGCGGTTCAGATTCTTCATTTGATAACAAGGACCGGATATTGTGGCTGCAAGCACAGCTTCCGCATGTGGTGATTAGTTTACACCTAAACTCCAGTGGTAGCCCATTAATTAGTGGTACCAGTACCTATTATAAGCATATTGGATTTAGGCCCCTCACCCAAACTATTTTAAATAGGATGTTAGAGCTGGGTCTTAATGAATTTGGTAATGTGGGTAGTTTTAATTTTGCACTCAGTCAACCAACTGAGTTTCCCAGTTGTTTAGTAGAAATAGCCTTTTTATCTAACCTAGATGATGAGCAAAGAATAATTAACCCCGATTTTCAAAAAGACGTGGCTAAAAAAATTCATGCAGGATTGCAGGATTGGTTAAAAAGAGTAGAACGTTAAAAAAATTAAAAGCACAACAATGGATAATTCAATACAAGAGTTTAATGATTACCGTCAAAAAATGAATGACGTTATTTTAAGTAAGGATAACCTCGTTTTAAAGCGTTTGTGGAATTTAGATACCAATACCTACGACGATGGTGCACTAGACAAAAAAACAAAGGAAATGTTAGGCCTGGTAGCAAGTATGGTGCTCAGATGTGACGATTGTATCAAGTATCACCTTCAAAAATGCCATGAACTAGGCCTTTCTACAAGCGAAGTGTATGAAATCTTTGCGGTAGCCAACATTGTAGGCGGAACCATTGTTATACCTCATACCCGTAGGGGTGCCGAATTTTGGGAGGCGCTGGTAAATGGGTAAAAATTTTGTGTTCATTATTAAATTTAGTCGGACCTTTAGGGCTCGAATCATTCAAATAATACCAGATGTCTACAGCTACTATTACCGAAGCACCTATTTTAACCGCTAAAGATTTTGCAACAGATCAAGAGGTTCGTTGGTGCCCAGGCTGTGGAGATTATTCTATTTTGGCACAGGTTCAAAAAGTAATGCCAAATATTGGCGTTCCCAAAGAAAACATTGTCATTATTAGCGGTATTGGATGTAGTAGTCGTTTTCCTTATTACATGAATACATTTGGTATGCACTCTATTCATGGACGTGCAACGGCCATTGCTAGTGGATTAAAAGCCACTAGACCCGAGTTAAGCGTTTGGATTGTTACTGGCGATGGAGATAGTTTAAGTATTGGAGGTAACCATACCATTCATTTATTACGTCGAAATTTTGACGTGAATATTATGATGTTTAACAACCAAATTTATGGTTTAACAAAAGGTCAATATTCACCAACATCCGAAGAACATAAGATTACAAAAAGTACGCCTTATGGAAGTATCGATCATCCTTTTAATCCAGCTGCATTAGCGCTTGGTGCCGATGCAAGTTTTATTGCACGCAGTATGGATCGTGATCCTAAGCACCTGCAAGCAATGCTTACACGTTCACATCAACACAGGGGCGCTTCATTTTTAGAAATTTACCAGAACTGCAACATCTTTAATGATGGTGCTTTTGAAATATTTACAGAAAAAGCAACCAAGCAAGAAGAAGCTTTATTTTTAGAACAGGGCAAGCCATTAATTTTTGGTGCTAATGGTAACAAGGGTATCAAATTTGATGGATTAAAGCCTGTTGTTGTAGAACTTGGTGAAGGTGCTAGTACCGATGATTTATGGATCCACGACGAAAGAGATTTTTATAAAGCACAAGTGTTGGTTCGATTATTTGATTCGCCTAGTAAACCGGACGGACATTTTCCAAGACCTTTTGGTGTTTTCTTTGAAACAGACAGAGCTTGTTACGAAGACGTAATGGCGATGCAAATTGAAGAAGTGATCGCTACAAAAGGGAAAGGCGATTTGGATAAAATGCTACGTGGCCGCGAAGTGTGGGAGATTCTATAAGATGTTATTAGAAATACACCCTAACAACCCCAATCCCAGACATATTGCTACCGTGGTAGACTGCCTTAAAAGTGGCGGTATCATTGCGTATCCTACCGATACCATTTATGGATTGGGTTGTGATATTTTCCAGCCCAAAGCCATCGAAAAAATTGCTCAAATTAAAGGGGTAGATCCGGCTAAAGCGCAACTTAGTTTTGTTTGTGCCGACCTTTCCGATTTAAGTAAATACACAAAGTCTATTTCAACGCCACTATATAGGCTATTAAAAAATTATTTACCGGGACCTTTCACATTTATTTTGCCAGCAAGTAAGCAAGTGCCCAAGCTTTTGCAAAATAAAAAAAATACCATCGGACTAAGAATACCAGATAACAATATTGCCAGTGCCATTGTAACTGCGCTTGAGCATCCTATTTTATCAGCCTCTTTACCTGGAGAAATGGTAGAAGATTACACCGATCCTTATGTGATTCATGAAAATTTTGAAAAGCTTGTAGATATTGTTATTGATGGTGGCATTGGAGGCATGATTCCTTCTACCATTATCGATTGTATCACCGATGATTATACCGTTATTAGAGAAGGCGCGGGTGTGTGGGAAGGATAGCAAAACTTTTTCTATGATGTTCACATAAGCCGTGAACCTCAATAGCTGCGCGGTGTACAGCCGTTCCGTATCCCTTATTTTTATTCCAGCCATACATCGGATATGCTTTGTGCAGTGTATCTAAATAAGCATCTCTATGTGTTTTTGCTAAAATGCTCGCAGCTGCAATCGACGCATATTTTCCATCTCCTTTTACAATGCAGGTATGTTGTATTTTTTTATAGGGCTTAAAACGGTTGCCATCTACAATTAAATATTTTGGCTTTTTTTTGAGTGCATCTACTGCTAAATGCATGGCTTTTATAGACGCTTGTAAAATATTGATCTCATCAATTTCTGTGTGTGACACACTTGCCACGGCCCATGCAATGGCTTCTTTTTCGATGATGGGTTTTAAAATGGCTCTATTTTTTTCCGTTAGTTTTTTACTATCATTTAAAAGTGGATGGTAAAAATTAGTTGGCAAAATAACTGCCGCTGCAAATACCGGTCCTGCATAACAACCCCTGCCTGCTTCGTCAAGCCCTGCTTCTAATAGCGCTGTTTGATAGTTGTTCAGTAACATCGTTTATTGTTTCCACAATTTGATGCAAAATAGTTAAAAAATAACACGCTTCTAAATGCTACCTTTGTACTCAAATTTAGGTGCCATTTAAATCACTATTCATGCATGCTGTAAATCGTTCCAATAAATTAGTAGCCACCTGGCTTTTAGTGGGTGTGGTTATGACGGTTATTCAATTTGTGCTTGGTGGCGTTACGCGTTTAACAGGTAGTGGACTTTCTATTACGGAGTGGGAAGTAATTACCGGTGCTCTTCCGCCACTTTCAGAGCAGGCTTGGCTTATTGAGTTTGAGAAATACAAGCAAACGCCACAGTTTCAATTATTAAATTTTGAGTTTGATCTAGAAAATTTCAAATACATATTTTTTTGGGAATGGTTTCACCGTTTATGGGCCAGAATTATTGGTCTTGTTTTTGCAGGCGGTTTTATTTGGTTTTTAGTTGCCAAGCATTTTAAAAAAGAAATGATTAAACCACTGGTGGTACTCTTTATTTTAGGCATCATGCAAGGTGCTATTGGTTGGATTATGGTAGCGAGTGGGTTAGAAGGTGACGCTGTGTATGTAAAGCCTACACGTCTTGCACTGCATTTTATTTTTGCACTCGGTTTACTATCCTATACATTTTGGTTTGCACTGCAACTGAGTGTGCCCCAAACGGCACTTCAAATTTCTGCTGGTATGCATGATGCAGTAAAAAAAGCCAAGAAATTTAATTTGGCAATTCTAGCCCTTCTTGTGCTACAACTCATGTATGGCGCACTTATGGCGGGCCACAAAGCAGCCATGGTAGCACCTACTTGGCCAACCATCAATGGCGACTATTTGCCTGCTAATTTATTTTCCGACCCTAACTTTTTCTTAAACTTTATAGAAAATAAAATTCTTGTACATTTCATGCACCGCGGTATCGCTTATATTTTGTTGGTGCTTGTAATTTATTGGACCGTTCAACTATTTCGCATTAATGGCGGTTCATTTTTTAACCGCATTAAAATATTTCCATTGCTACTTGTGTTACTACAAGTATTATTAGGTATTGCGAGCTTGCTCTATGCGCGTAGTATTATTCCTGGGGTGTGGGGCATTTTTGAATGGATGGCACAAATACACCAGTTGGTGGGTATGAGTTTGCTACTAAGTTTGGTGGCTACTTATTATGTGATGCGGGCACAAACAAAGTAAAATATCCAGGCAACACTTTTATGGAAAGTGTTTGGGCAGTAGCTACGGCCTCGCCATCTATATGTAAGGGCGCAAGTTTTGAATTGTTAATTTCTAAACTAGGCGTTTGAAAGTATAGAATGTTTTTATGCTCCATATCCTCTACAAGCTGCTCCATTTTATTATTGCCGCTTAATTGTTTTAATATAGCGTAAGGTAGTTTTACTTTATGCATTTTTTGCACCACAATAACATCTAGTAATCCATCATTTAGTTTTGCCTGTGGCGCAATAGTTACGTTGTTTCCAAATTGATTGCTATTGGCAATGCTAATTAAAAATGCGTCTACAAAAAAACCAAAGTCGGGTAGTTTTATTTCAAAGCCATAGGGTTGTGCTTTAAAAAAATGAAGCAAACTTTCTTTGGTGTAATTGAATAAACCACGCTTTGCTTTGCGTGCAAAATTGTGGGCTACTTGTGCATCAAATCCAAGTCCACTAAGCATGCAAGAGAATGTATCATTTATGGTAAACGCATCTACGGGCATGGTATGGCCATCAATAATTACTTGTAATGCTCTTTTTATTTTTGTAGGTATGCCTGCAGCCCTAGCAAGTCCATTGCCTGAACCTACTGGTAAAATTCCAAAGCGAACGGGTAAGGAAGCAAAAGCTTGAACCACCTGGTTCACAGATCCATCACCACCAACAATAATAATATCAGTAATTCTTTTAGCAACTATTTGTTCTTTGAGTAGGGTATAATTACCAGTTGCGTTGGTGTACTCAATCTCAAAAGAAATACCTGCTGCATCTAATTGTTGTGTCAGAAATGCAATGAGTTTTTCTTTTGTGCGCGTCCCTGAAATAGGGTTCACTAAAAATAATAGTTTGCGCTCTATCATAATTACCATTTGATGAGCGCACTAGCCCAAGTAAATCCACTTCCAAATGCAGCTAAACAAACAAGGTCTCCTTCTTTAATTAAATTTTTCTCATACGCTTCACATAGTGCAATAGGAACAGATGCTGCAGTGGTGTTGCCGTACTGCATAATATTATTGTATACCTGATCATCCTTGAGTCCTAATTTTTGTTGCACAAATTGAGCAATACGCAAATTGGCCTGATGCGGAATTAGCATATTTAAATCGGAAGTAGCGTAACCATTTGTTTGTAAAGCCTCAAGTATTACTTCTGGAAACTTTACAATCGCTTTTTTAAAAACCGATGGACCATCCATGAATGGAAAGTTTTCTGCGTTGTCAATCATTTTATGACTGAGAAACATTTCTCCAATAGGCGCTTCGTCAAAAGTTGCATAATTGCCCCAATGATTGGCATGCGTTCCAGGGTTGTACATGGCTAAAATTTCTGCAGCCGCGCCGTCGCTATGCAGGTGCGTGCTTAATATTCCTTGCCCTTCATTTGTGGCGGGTTGCAACACAACAGCTCCGGCGCCGTCTCCAAAAATTACAGAAACGTTACGGCCTCTTGTGCTAAAATCAAGTCCAAACGAATGTTTTTCACTTCCTATCACAAGTATGTTTTTGTACATACCCGTTTTAATAAATTGATCGGCAACACTCATCGCATATACAAATCCACTGCACTGATTTCTAATATCAAGCGCACCAATTTCTTTCATACCCATGGCTCTTTGTACCAGTACGCCGCAGCCCGGAAAATAATAATCGGGAGAAAGGGTTGCAAATATGATAAAGTCAATTTCTTCGGCAGTAGTGCCGGCTCGTTCGATGGCTATTTTTGCCGCTTCCACCGCCATCGTAGTAGTCGTTTCCTCAGTACGGTGTGCATACCTTCTTTCCTCGATACCTGTTCTTTCAACTATCCATTCGTTGCTGGTTTCCATATAGGTAGTGAGGTCTTGATTGGTCACTACATGAGAAGGTAAGTATTTTCCAATACCCGCAATTTTACTACTTAACATACATTACTTTTTTAGCTTCATTATTTGTTCCAAAAATAAAGCAGTTTCTTTTTCTACCGTTACAATATCATTAGACTGAATAGGTGAGGCGAGTACATGATTGCCCGCTTCCGGAACAGCCACCATTCTTTTTAAATTGGCAGGCGTAGCCACCGCCGCAAACATTTCTTTCATCGCAGAAACTTTAACAACAGGGTCCTGATTCTTTTCATCTTTAAAATAATAAAGGGTTAGCAGTGGACATTTTATTTTATTAAAATGACTTGGTATCATGGTGGTTTCAAGTAATTCTTGCAACTCCACAATCGATTCTAAGCGGTATTGATCGTTCCAGTATTTTTTAAACTCAGGTGGTTTGTTTTTAATAATATTTTCTTTTCCGCCTATCACCATTCTTGCAATTTGTAAGCCCCAAGGGTTGTTGGTTAAAAATGCACTCGGATTGTTAATGGCAATGTTGGGAGAATATAAAACCAGTCCGGCCACATCTTCAAAATTAGAGGCAAGTTCTAGCGCTACCGTACCACCTGTAGACGTTCCCATTAAAATCACCTTATCGCCTAGTTGTTTTCCAATGGCATATGCTTCCTTTGCAGATTCCCACAAACTAGTGGCGGTCATATTCATAAGTGCATCGGTGGTATCGATACCATGTTCCGATAATCTTGCGAGGTACATATTGCACCCAAATTGTTTAGCAATATTTCTGTGCACAGGGTTACCTTCTTCCTGACTGGCACTAAAGCCATGCAAATACACAATCACATAAGGTGTTTTGGCTTTGGTACTATCATTGGCCCAAACAATACGCGCTTCATTGTCTGGTTTTACCTTATGCTTGGCTTCATTACTGGCCACGTAGGCTTCTAAAGAGGCTGCATCCGAAGGAACTTGTATTAAGTTATTGTTATAATTGGGGGCTGCCGGCTTAGGGCCTAAAAAATAAACAGCGGCAAGCACAGCAACGAGTGCAGCTATAATTTTGAGGAAACGCTTCATAGTTTAATTTATAGGCGTAAATATCTTGTTTTAGCCTGATATAAGGGTAAACTAAGCGTTAATTATTGGCATTCTGGCCCATCCTTTGCTTTTATGGGGTTTCTTAGCTTATAATCCTTACCTTTGCAGCCTTAAAAAAGCACATGGAAATAAGAAACATCGCCATTATTGCGCACGTTGACCACGGTAAAACGACCCTGGTTGATAAGATTTTACACGCAACAAAGGTGTTTAGAGACAATCAAGAAACCGGTGAACTTATCATGGATAGCAATGAGCTAGAACGTGAGCGCGGTATCACCATCTTAAGTAAAAACGCATCTGTAACTTATAAAGGCGTAAAAATTAACGTTATTGACACCCCAGGTCACTCGGATTTTGGTGGTGAAGTAGAACGTGTATTAAAAATGGCCGATGGCGTTTGCTTGTTAGTAGATGCTTTTGAAGGTCCAATGCCTCAAACAAGATTTGTATTACAAAAAGCGCTTCAATTAAATTTAAAGCCCATTGTAATTATCAATAAGGTAGATAAACCAAACTGTCGTCCTGACGAAGTGCATGACGCAGTATTTGAATTATTCTTTAACCTTGATGCTACTGAAGAGCAATTAGATTTCCCTACTTTTTATGGTAGCGGTAAAAATGGTTGGTTCAACGATAGCTTAACGCCTTGCGAAAATATTGATCCATTACTTGATGGTATCTTAAAATTTGTGCCGCCACCAAATGCAAAAACAGGTGCTACACAAATGCAAATTACATCACTTGATTATTCTACATTCCTAGGTCGTATTGCGATTGGAAAAGTAGAACGTGGTGTGATCAAAGAAGGCCAAAACGTAGTACTAGTGCAGGCCGACGGCTCTATCAAGAAAAATAAAGTGAAAGAGCTCTATGTGTTTGAAGGAATGGGTAAGCGTAAAGTAACAGAAGTTGTTTCTGGTGATTTATGTGCTGTTGTTGGATTAGAAGAATTCAACATTGGTGATACCATTGCTGATCCTGAAACACCAGAGGCTTTACCTATTATTAGTGTAGACGAGCCAACTATGAGTATGACATTTAGTATCAATAACTCTCCATTCTTTGGTAAAGAAGGAAAGTTTGTTACTTCTCGTCACATTCGTGATCGTCTATTGAAAGAAACAGAAAAAAACTTAGCACTTCGCGTAGAAGAAACAGATAGTGCTGATAGCTTCTTAGTATACGGCCGTGGTATCCTTCACTTAGGGGTACTTGTAGAAACCATGCGTAGAGAAGGTTACGAGTTAACAGTGGGAAATCCGCAGGTACTTGTAAAAGAAATCGACGGAAAAAAACACGAGCCTTTTGAAATATTAGTAGTAGATGTGCCTTCTGAATTTAGTGGTAAGGCTATCGACCTAGTAACACAAAAGAAAGGTGAAATGCTAGTGATGGAATCTAAGGGAGATATGCAACACCTAGAGTTTGATATTCCTTCTAGAGGTCTTATTGGTCTTCGTTCTCAAATGTTAACGCAAACGGCTGGTGAAGCTGTAATGGCGCACCGATTTAATGAATATAAACCTTGGAAAGGACCAATTCCTGGTCGTAACAATGGTGTACTTATTGCTAAGTTTGGTGGTACTACTACTGCTTATTCTATTGATAAGTTACAGGACAGAGGACGTTTCTTTATCGAGCCAGGTGAAGAAGTATACATCGGACAGGTATTGGCAGAGCACATTAAGCCAGGTGATTTAAATATCAACGCTGTGGAAATGAAAAAGCTTACCAACCACCGCGCAAGTGGATCTGATGATAGCGTTCGTATTACACCAAAAACACAATTCACCCTAGAAGAGTGTATGGAGTATATCCAACAAGATGAGTGTATTGAAGTAACCCCTAAATCAGTAAGAATGCGTAAAACGCATTTGGATGAAAATGACCGTAAAAACGCGTCAAGATCTAACGGGTAATCTTTAAAAGTTATATCGTAAAAAGGCCTCCGCAAGCGGAGGCCTTTTTTATGCAAAAAAATTTCGAATTTATTTATTAAGCGTATCCCACAACAAATCTTTCAGCGCACTTAATCCTGTGTTGGTCACAGAAGAAATAAATACGTGTGGTACATTTTTTGGAAGTTCTTTTGCGATTGCTTCTTTTAATTCATCGTCCAGCATATCAGATTTACTAATCGCGATGATAAAATCTTTTTGAAGCATGTCGGGATTGTACTGCTCTAATTCGTTGCGTAAAATATCAAATTCTTTTTTGTGATCGTTGCTATCGGCGGGTATCATAAAAAGTAAAATGGCATTGCGTTCAATATGCCTTAAAAACCGGTGCCCTAGGCCTTTTCCTTCGGCTGCACCTTCAATAATACCCGGTAAATCCGCAATACAAAAAGAGCGTGAATCTCTATATTCTACCATGCCAAGTTGTGGCGTTAATGTCGTAAAAGCGTAGTTGGCAATTTTAGGAGTAGCAGCAGTAATCGATGAAAGTAAGGTTGATTTTCCAGCATTGGGGAATCCAACAAGACCTACATCGGCAAGTACTTTTAATTCTAAATATTTATAACCTTCAGATCCTTCTTCTCCAGGTTGTGCGTGCTCAGGTACTTGGTTGGTAGGCGTTGCAAAATTGCTATTACCGAGCCCACCTCTTCCGCCTTTTAACCAAATAATTTCTTGACCGTCGTATAAAATTTCAGCTTCTATATTTCCTGTTTCTTCGTCTTTTGCGATGGTACCTAGTGGCACTTCAAGTATAATATCTTTTCCATCATGACCCGTGCAATTATTTTTACTACCGCCTTCACCGTGTTCTGCTAATACGTTTTTAAAATAGCGCATGTGAAGCAGCGTCCAAAGTTGCGCGTTGCCTCTTAATATGATATGGCCACCTCTTCCACCGTCGCCACCATCGGGTCCACCTTTTGCGGTGAGCTTATTGCGCATAAAGTGTCTGGCACCAGCGCCACCATGGCCGCTGCGACAAAAAATTCGGATGTAGTCAATAAAATTATTTCTTTCAGACACTATTTTCGTGCAACACGTATTTTGTTAGAGTACAAAGGTACAAGGTTATACGGTTAACCCGCCTACTAAAATGGTCACCATATTTTCTTCTAATGCGGCAGCCGTAATTTTTTGTTTAGAACGGTGCCAACTTTCAATGCCACTTATTGCGTGTAATAAAATAAGCACGGCTGTTGGTGCATCAATAGGTTTGATCTCTTTGTTTTTAATCCCGGTTTCAATAATTGCAGCTAAACGTTTGCGATAAATGCGGCGCTGGTTTTGAAAATTAGAAAGGTAAGGGTCGTTTAAATGTTTCCACTCTCTATCGCTCACATACACTTCTTCATAACTGTTTACCATTTCAACAATATGAAAACGAAGTATTTTTTCAATTTTCTGAATCGCAGGTATAGGTTCCGATTCTATTTCATCTAACTTTTGTAAGAAACGGTTGGCGACACTAAAACATAGTTCGTGTAGTAGCTCTGTTTTAGATTTAATGTGATTGTATAAGCTAGCTGCTTCCACGCCCACCGATTCGGCTAGGTCGCGCATGCTAGCTGCTTTAAAGCCCTTTTCTCTAAATAAAATAGCGGCTTTACTAACGATTACGTCTTTACGGGTCGTATTTTTTTCTGTTTTTATCCTTGCCATATGCTTGTATTTGCGCTAACATACGTTAGCGGTTTATGCTAAGTTATTGGTTTTTTGCGTTAGTTTTTCCATTTGCACCCAAAAAGCCTATTTTCGCACCCGTAATAAATCAAATTATATGTCTTTAGTAGTAGTAGGATCTATGGCTTTTGATGCCATCGAAACACCTTTTGGAAAAAGTGATAGAATCATTGGTGGTGCGGGTACTTATATTGCCTGGTGTGCTTCCAATTTTACCCCAGTAAAACAAATTTCTGTAGTTGGGGGTGATTTTCCAGAATCTGAACTTGCGGCGCTTACTGCTCGCGGTGTAGATTTAGAAGGCGTGCAAATTAAAAAAGACGAAAAAACATTTTTTTGGAGTGGTCGCTACCACATGGATATGAATTCACGTGATACGCTTGAAACACAATTAAATGTGCTTGAAAATTTTGTACCTGTTGTACCAGATAGTTTTCAGGACTGCGAATTTTTGATGCTAGGCAATTTAGTACCTAGTGTGCAAAGCAGCGTAATCAAGCAATTAAAAAACCGTCCAAAGCTCATTGTCATGGATACCATGAACTTTTGGATGGAAATTATGATGGATGATTTATTACACACCATTAGCCTTGTAGATGTATTGATGGTGAATGATAGTGAAGCGCGTCAATTAAGTGGAGAGTATAGCCTTGTTAAAGCGGCTAAAAAAATTATGGCAATGGGGCCTAAATATTTGATCATTAAAAAAGGAGAGCACGGTGCTCTTTTATTCCATGAAGATCAAGTGTTTTTTGCACCAGCGCTTCCATTAGAAGAAGTGTTTGATCCAACAGGCGCTGGTGATACCTTTGCGGGTGGCTTTATTGGTCACATCGTTCGCACCAAAGACATTTCTTTTGAAAACATGAAAACTGCCATCATTGTGGGTAGTGCTATGGCTTCTTATTGTGTAGAAAAGTTTGGTACCGAGCGTTTGAGAGAAATTAGCAAGGCCGATATTAGCGACCGTATCGCTGAATTTGTAGACCTTGTAAACTTTGATATCAAGCTGGTTGTTTAATAGCGCTCAAAATATTTTGGCGTTGTATTCAAATGCCCCTAATTTTACATCCGAACATGAGAACATCGAAACATACAAAACGTATCAAGAAACCACTCTAACCAGGGAGGTGCTTCGTTTTGTAATGTATAAACATACGCAAGAGGCCTTCCCAAATGGGAGGGTCTTTTTTTTTAATTATAAAGAAACAAAAACAAAAAAATGAAAGTAGCAGTCGTAGGGGCAACTGGCCTGGTAGGTACAAAAATGTTACAAGTACTTGCCGAACGTAATTTTCCTGTCACTGAAATTGTACCCGTAGCATCTGAAAGATCTGTTGGTAAAGAAGTACAGTTTAAAGGTAAAGCGTATAAGGTGGTAAGTATGGAAGATGGTATCGCTGCCAAACCTGCTGTTGCTATATTTTCGGCGGGTGG
>CAMAQW010000002.1 GCA_945860335.1 Sediminibacterium ginsengisoli
ATACGGGATTGTAAAAGGAGTTTCCCCGGCCGAATGTAATATAATGGTGCACAAATGATGCGCCCGTAAAAAGGGGCTTGTTTTTATTTCAATGTGCTGGACGTTTTTAAAGTTTAACAGGGTTTGTTCACGCCCCCAAACGCCCTTTAAAATTTGAATACTATTTTGATGAAACCAAAAAGTATAATTGTGTTGAAGTAGGATATTACTAATTGTAAAATAAATCAGTACAGCAAGCGGTATTAGTGTTAACCATGGCGATTTAAAGTACACAATAACGGCTGCTGTTACAGCTAGGGGTGTAACAACAATGAGTGTATTACGCCATTTGTAAGAACTGTCAATACCATTAGCTGGGGCAACTTGTGATGGCCAGATACTTTGATAGATAGAACTTATTTGTTCAAGCAAGCGCTCCCTCATAATAGGGATTCTAATCCACTGCGTTGGATTGGTTAACTTTTCGCCAGCCATAAAAACCCGTAAAATTTTAATCCCTAATATTTTTTGCAACAAATTGTTTTTCCAAGTAATGGACTGAATATTTTCGTTGAGTAATAATTTTCTTTGTGTTTGTAAAAATCCCCATTCTGTTTCAAAACCTTTTTCTGATATTTTTAGTTTCATATTGTAGAAGCGAAGAAGCACCCTAATAAACGAAACAATCAGCGTAATTACAAGTATGGTTAGTGTAAAAGCTAATATGATATTGGTGGTATAATTTATTTTATCTGCTTCTTGATTGATTTTTTTTGCCGTATCGATACCAAATAAATTTCGGACATCATCCATTTTTGTAAGCAAATAAGCGAGGATAATTAAAAACGTTTTTATATGGTTTTCGGAGATAGAAAGTTTTATGATATCCCAAAAGCCAACACCTAAAATGGTTTCAGGCTCAGCTGTTGTAATGGTATCAATGGTTGCGGGTTTGTTTTTTAAAAGTTCCTGGAGCGCGTATGCTTTTTCCTGGTCAATGGCTTTAATTTCTACTTCGGTGTTTTCTTCTCCGGCAGTTTCTATTTTTAATTCGCAGGTTTCTGTAAAACGGTGTAAATAACTTTGTACCGCATGTACTGATTGTATTTTGTTGATTGGGATATTGATCACTTTTCTAGTAAACAGTCCCTTTAATACAACGAGTTCGTTGTCTTTTATAAAAATTCTAAATCTAAAATATTGAATCACGTGCGGGATAGACATGACAACAATAAAGCCGCCAACGAGGCAAACGAAATAGCCCATTGTTTTATCATCTGCACCGCCGTTATTTTTGAGTATTTTACTCCCAACAAATAGTAGTAAAAACGCCCATGATTGTTTGATGACTTTACCTACTATAAATAAAAAGGCGTAGGGTGACAATTTTTGTGGGGTATACCAATCAAATTGCTTCTCTTGCATGTTCTATATTTTTTTCCATGATCCAGCCCTTAATTTTTTCGGCATCTATTTGAGATAATCCGTTAATGCTTACGTCTCTTTGGTGGCTTGCGGCCGTCATAAAACGAAGTGATGCAAGTTTGTATCTGCGGCTTATGGGGCCTGTTTTTAAAATACAGTGTTGCACTTTTGTGAATGGAATGATATGGGTGCTCTGAAATAACCATCCATTTTTAAATAGGAAGTCTTTGTCTCTTAAGGCCCAGGATCTGTTTTTAAAGCCTATTTCGATAGAAGCAACCGTGATTGCCATGCTGCATACTACTGTTATCACAGCTATGGTTACCGCCCACCATGTATGGAGTTCTTTGTTTGAAATAAATACAGCAACCAAAATACCAATAACAATGGTAAATACGATGCTCCAATTAAAATACAGTACTTTTTTGTAATCTGGCTCTACGCGTTGTAAAGGGATTTCTTGGAACTGCGGGATAGTTGCAATAGGTATGTGGGGGTTATTGTATTCCATATATATGAAAATAGTATATTTTTTGAATTTCACACATAATGGGTTGGGCTCACAAAATGCTAAACATCAATAACTTAATCGTATGTTTACACATTTCGCATATTTAAGAAAAGGTGGATGTCTAAACTAGGGGTTGAAAATAAATTTATTGATGTATCGGACTATGGAAGACCTGTGGCTAATATTATTGCAGAAGCGCTTACAAATACGCGCGTAACGGCTATTCATATTACCCTACTATTTGGTGTTTCTGGTATATTGGCTATTGTTTATATGTTAAAGTCGCAGTTTTGGCTTGCTGGCTTTTTTCTAATTTTAAAATCGATACTAGACGCTGCCGATGGTCAATTGGCCAGAATTAAAAATGAGCCATCCTATACTGGTCGTTATTTAGATTCTATTTTTGATAGCCTATTAAACTTTGCACTGATTATTTCAATTGCGGTATTTACTGGTACAAATACTTGGTTGGCGCTACTTGCTTTTATATGTATGCAAACGCAGGGTACAGTGTATAATTACTATCATGTTATTTTTAGACATCATACAGCGGGTGAAATTACCAGCCAAATTTTTGAAGATGAAGTTCCAACGGCTTACCCTGGGGAGCGTCAGGTACATGTAAATGTTTTATACTGGTTGTTTCGTGTGTTATATAAAGCGTTTGACAAGTTGGTTTATACTATTGACCCGCGGGCTTCCATTCAGACCGAATGTCCTAAATGGTTTATGTTTTTAGTATCGTTTTACGGACTAGGATTCCAGCTACTTATTATTGCTGTTTTTATGGCTGCCGGATGGATTGGTATGATTATCCCATTTTTTATAGGTTACAGTATACTTATTCCGGTGTTTGTTGGGATAAGAAGGGTGTATTTGCGGTAAATCAAAGTTTTGCTTATTTTACAGCATTATGATACATTGGAAAAACAACGAGGCGCCTCAGCCACCTTATATTGCTTCTATTTTTAATTACTACTTGTCAGATAACTTAGATGGATATGCCGCCTATGACGATCTTACCTTAGAACTTGCAAAGCAAATGCCCGGTTATTTAGGGTACGAAAGTTTTAAGCACGATGGAAGAGGGGCTTTTATTAGTTATTGGAAAGATATGGATGCGGTGCGCGCTTGGGCAACTGAGCCAAAGCATATTGAGGCAAAAAAATTAGGTCAGTCTCAATGGTATAAATATTACCATAGTGTAATTGCTGAAGTTAAAACCATGCATGTGCATGGTTAGTTATTATTAAAAGTGTATGATCCCCAATAACTTTCATAGTCAGCTTTATCGTTGGCTGTATATAATTCCATTTTCACTACAGAAATCATCCATTCTCCTTTTTCTTTGATTGGTAATTTTACAAATCCAGTGGCATCTGTTTGATGGAATGCCTTAACAATTAGTTTGCCGTTCTTTTTACACCAAGTTCTTACTTGGTAATTGGCAAGCGGCTTTCCTTTAAATTCAAAATAGACATTTAATTCTTGTGCATCATTTGCATAGGGGTTGCTCTGAGGAATAATCTCAAGCTCCATACCTGTATGCATTTTATACGAAGCATCATTCTTGCCATCAACTTGTAAAAGTGTTTTGGCACATCTTTGATAATACTCTCTAGATCTTTTATCTTTTAAATTATTTTTCTCTCTGTAGGATAATATGTTAGCCATCCCATCTTCATTCAAATAGTCATTAAATGCTACTCCTTCCATTTCGATATAAGAAGGTTTTGTACGAATAGCTATAAGATGATTTCCTGGTTCATTCAAAAACATGGGGATCTTCACAGAATCTTGAGCTATGAATTTAGGAGTGATATCATTTATTTTGTTTTCATGGTATACTTTAACCTGTAAGGTCCTTTCTTTTCTTTTTGCCCAAACCTCCTCTTTGAAGTCTTCTCCAACATAACAGTTAACAGAGAAGGCTTCTTTTGACTTAACCTTGTATTTAACTGGAGCTATCCAATATTCATGCGCAACAGCAAACAGTGTAATAAAAATAAATGAAGTTACTAGAAGGTATTTGATACTCGATTTCATTTTTGTTTTTA
This sequence comes from Sediminibacterium ginsengisoli, assembly GCA_945860335.1. GTDB lineage: Bacteria > Bacteroidota > Bacteroidia > Chitinophagales > Chitinophagaceae > Sediminibacterium > Sediminibacterium ginsengisoli_B. Next base: position 3,973 of record CAMAQW010000002.1, read on the forward strand.
TTTATTGATAGCAAATTAGTAATAATCATAGATATACCTTGTTCTAAAGTATTTTATTTTTTCAATTTTTTTTATACCTTTGCGCCAGTTTGAAATACACTTTAGTCATATTATTACTTGCAGCATTGATGGCGCAAACCTTCTCTAGGTCTATAGCTATGGCCGATTATATGGTTAACTTAGAGGCATATAAGAAGGCTTGTATAAATAAAGCCAAGCCCAAACTGCAGTGTAATGGTAAATGTCAGATGCTTAAAAAAGTGAAAAAGCAAGAGGGAGATAGCGAGGCTAGTGCGCCAATTCTTAAGTTGAACCATCTCGAAGTAGTTTTGTCATCCAAATCTTTTTTTCCAAGCATCAGTGTTGTATCTACAAATAATTCATCTTCTTATTTCACCTATACTGATGATTATTCATCTGATTATTTAGGGGCTATTTTCCATCCGCCAAGCATTTAGTGGGTTTTTACAACATCGCATTTTTTTAATGGTGTTACACGTAAGTCTTTCTAGGGGCTTATGTATGGACTTTATGTACTATCAGTATTTCTGATAGTAGTAGTCATATGCTCCTATATGAATTATTTCAAATTAATTATTAAACAATGAAAAAAATAATTTTATATATATTAAATATTGTATTGTCTATAAACGCAATGTCACAGGGTAAAGGGAATGGAAATGCAGATACGGTTCGATCCCATAAATTAGAAGATGTAATTGTCACTGCAAATAAACGTGAAGAAAGTATCATTAAGGTAAATACGTCCATTACATCACTTTCTTCAAAAAAAATTGAAGATACAAGAACATGGGGATTAAGTGGTCTTTCTGCTTTAGTGCCTAATTACAATTATCAAGAGCTAGGTGTTTCTTTTCAACAAATTCAAGCAATTAGAGGTATACAAGTATTTAGTGAAAACCCAGCTGTATCTACTTATATCGATGATGTAAATAATATTGATATTTTGGCAAATGGTTTTGCATTTACTGATATTGAAAGAGTTGAAGTGTTAAGAGGGCCACAAGGAACTTTGTATGGTCGTAACGCAATGGGTGGGGTTGTGAATATTATTACTAAAAAACCAACCAACAAAACAAGTGCTTTTGGTGAACTAAGCTTTGGTAATCTTGGTTTGCAACGATACAGTGCTGGTTATAAATCGCCTATTATTAAGGATAAATTATTCTTTGGAATGAATGGCTTATATCAAACGCAAGAAGGTTTTCTTAAGAATGATATAACAGGAACCTCAGCTACGGATACAAAGTTAAATGGCAAAGCGGTTGGGGGAGAACAAAATTTCTATGGAAATATTTATTTGAAATGGCTGCCAACTAGTCGCTTTAATGTAACATTGAATGTTAAAGGTCAAAAAGACAAAAGTGACAACTCTGGATTCATGGTATCACAGTCTAGTGACACTTATGCATTTGAAAACCCTGACAGAATCAATTTAGCAAGAATTGCTAAACATGAAAGAAACATTTTGAATACTTCTTTGGTAGCAAAATATTTAGGTAATAATTACACTTTAACCTCCATATCTGCTTTACAAACAATTGCTTTTGGCTTCCAAGATTTAGATTTCCCAGGTATTTACCATTCCTATTATAATGGTAAAATAGGGGAGTTGTTACCTCCTCAAAAAGTTTGGAGTGAAGAATTTAGAATCAATTCAAATTCTGAAGGAAAGTTACAATATACTGCAGGTGTTTATTGGTTTGCTCAAAAAGGGTATGAACCTACAACCAACACTGCATATGAATTATCTAATGCTGAGGCGACTATGTTTGGGTTACCTAGTGGCGCTTTTTTGATTAATAGAAATAGAAGTAATAATTCAGGTATTGCAGGATTTGGAGAATTAAGCTATTTGTTGACTCCTAAATTAAAAGCGACTTTTGGATTAAGATATGATCATGAAAAAAGAGAAGCCATCTTTAACGGTTTTGGAGATGCCATGTTATTGAATGGAGTTGTGACTGATATTAAACCAAACATAACTGCAAACGGAACTTATTCTGCAGTTTCTCCAAAATTATCATTAAGCTATGCTGTAAATGATCTTTCAAATATCTATGCTAGTTTCACAAGAGGGTTTAGAGCAGGTGGTATCAATGCGAGTTCATTACCTGCAGGTGTACGTCAAACATTTAATCCGGAATTTTCAAATAATTATGAACTTGGATATAAAGCGTTTTTATTAGATAAAAAATTAAGTGTTGGCGCTTCGGCATTCTTGATTCAATGGAAAGATTTACAATTCTATAATTTAGTAGCTCCGTTTACCTATGCTAGAGAAAATGTGGGCGATGCGCAATCTGCTGGATTCGAGTTGGAGATTAGTGCGATACCTGCAAAAGGACTTCAATTAGATGGAAGCTTTGGATACAATCCTACTGAATATAAAGGTTTTAACTTAAAAAGAGTCAATTTCGGAACTGGTGTTGAAACGACTACGGCAATTGGTGGTAATCAACTTTCTAATGCGCCAAATCACACCTTATTCTTAGGCGCTCAATATGAGCATCCTGTATCAAATACTTTAAAGTTGGTGGTTCGTGGTGAATTGAGAAATTTAGGTGCTCAATACACTGATATTCAAAATAAAATTGAACAACCATCTTATACACTGTTCAATTCTAGAGTTGGCTTAACTAGTGGAAGCTACAGTTTGTTTGTTTGGGTGCAAAATCTAAATAATGAGCGTTATTTAGCCTATGGCAATCCTGATAGTAGTTTTGGAAGACAGGCAAGAATTGGAGCACCAAGAACTTATGGTGTTACATTAACTGCAAAATTTTAATTAAATAATCAATGCGTCAGTTGGTAATTTAATCAACTGACGCTTTAAAATTAATACTATGAATTATAAAAAGATCATCTTTACTTTATTTTTTATTTCCTCATTTTTTGGTGTTGGATTCTCACAAAAAACGAATCCGGATAGTTTGGTAATTGGGACTGCAGATAGACATCAAAAGATGATGGATATTTTATTTACGCCAACAAAAGTTCCTATTAAAAAAATTGGCATTTTACTATATGACGGATACAATACTCTAGATGCAATGGGGCCATATCACACACTCGCTGAAATTATGGGTGCGAAAACTTATTTTATTGCCAAGAAAAGAGGGGTAGTTAAAAACCAGCGTGGATTAGAAATAAAAGTAGATAGTTCTTTTGACGATGTTACTTCTTTAGATATCTTGGTTATTCCAGGTGGTGCTGCAGAAACATTCATGCAAACTCAAGACACAGCTACCTTAAATTGGATCCGAAGAATAGATAAAACTACAAAATACACAACCAGTGTTTGTACTGGATCTTGGATTTTAGGAGCCGCTGGTTTATTGAAAGATAAAAACGCAACATCTAATTGGTATCGTGCAAACGAAGTACTAAAAATGTATGGTGCTAACTTTAAAGAAGCAAGGTGGGTAAGTGATGGAAAATATTGGACTTCGGCAGGAGTGTCTGCAGGTATTGACATGTCTTTGGCGATAATTGATGATTTGTTGGGCAGAAAATATACGGAGTCTGTAATGTTAGATTTAGAATACGACCCTAAGCCACCCTATAATGCGGGTGTCCCTAAAAAAACGGATCCATTGGTTTTAGACATGATGAAAGAAATGTATGATATGATCATGCTCCCTTTGATTCAAGGTGAACAGTCTAAAAGAAAAAGATATTAAAGTATTTGTTGGGGGCGTACACAAACCATTCCAGGACTGCCGTTTTTCACTTCGTTCAAAACGTCTTTTTAAAATCAGGACTGTCGGCTCAATACTTTCGCCGACTTCCTTATACTTCTACGAGGGGCGTACTCAAACCCACAGGACTGCCGTTTTTCGCTTTGCTCAAAACGTCTTCCTAAAAGGTGGGTTTACCCAAACCCTTACAACTAAATGCTACGCATTTCGTTGGGTTTTTATCAGTGTCCGCGTTTGTGAGCAAGCTCACACCGCTTCCACAAATAAAAACCCCGTCACTTTCGTGACAGGGTTTGTGCCCTTTGCTGGGATGAGTTCGATTGAAATTGAGGCAGAATTGAATAAATTAATTTATCTGGAAATTAACTAAATCCTTCGTTCTGATTCCGATATCGATACAAATTTTAATTTGAAAATCAAGGACTTATGTTAAATCGGAGGCCCTTTGTTGTTTTTGCATAAGGTTTTCCATCCTTTTTTCTAAAATAGTTGCTATTTTTTTGGTATGTATTAAGAAAAATGTGCTCTATCCTATTACGATTTAACTTGCTAATGCTAATTTGTGGATTTTTACCTTTCAAATGAAAATATTATTTGGGACAAAATGCTTATGGGCGACCGTGATGCATTGGGAAAGCTTATGCATTCTTACTTCAGGCCATTAGCTAATTATGGTCTTCGGTTCACTACAGATAAGGAAGTAATAAAAGATTCAATTCAAGAGCTGTTTATCGTTGTCTGGGAGAGGAGGTCGCATTTAGCAGTAGCTGTTAATGTCAAGTCTTACCTTTTTTCTTCATTTAGGAGGTTATTACTCAGGACTCTCAAGAAAATGCATAAAACGGCTACACTGACACTCGATTCAAGTTATTTAGAAAATTTTGCTCTTATTCTAGGTGTTGATGATAAAATCATCCAAACAGAACATGCTATAAAATTATCTAAACACTTTAATATTCTGATATCAAGCTTGCCGGAAAGGCAAAAAGAGGTGGTTTATTTAAAATTTTTCGAATCATTGAGTCGGGAAGAAATATCTCATATTCTTGAGATTGCTCCTCAAACCGTTTCTAATATTCTTCAAATCGCGCTAGGTAAGTTACGACAAGGAACGCCAGTTTCACTTTGGAAAGCATTATTGATTCCACTTTTTGTTTCATTTATTGAAATATTCATTAAATGATATGGTATGTTATTTATTTTTTTGTCTCTAGAACTTTAATAAGCTTTTATATTATATGCAAATCAATGATCCATACACTCAATACAGTCTTGAAGAGTTCATTTGGGATGAACGATTCAGAAATGATGTATTGAAAGGCGAAGAGCGATTTGCGTATTGGGATAATTGGATGAAATTACATCCATCTAAACAACCTATAGTGGAGAAGGCAAGGTTGATTGTACTATCTATTTATGTTAAAAACGTATATTTTCATGAAGATGAAATTCAGCGAATTGTCAAAGATGTACATATGATGCTGGATTCGGATCATGTTGAAGAAACTACTTTTAGTACAACTTCGACCAAAAGAAATTCCTATAAATACCTATTTATTGCTGCTTCAGTTGTGGTATTATCTTTAATTGGCTGGATCTGGATTGGAAAGGATAAGGCAGTTGATTTTTCTTATAAGCCATCCTACGAAAATTTAATTAGGCAAGTCAATAAAAAATTGATAGAAAGAGAAAATCAAACCAACGCTCCTTTAATTATTACATTCCCAGACGGCTCTAAAGCAATGTTAAGTAAGAACTCAAAAATCAGCTATACTGAAAATTTTACAAGTTCAGAAAAGAGGGAAGTATTTTTAGTTGGAGAGGCTTATTTTGAAGTTACTAAAAATACGCAAAAACCTTTTTTTGTTTATGCAGATGGACTTGTGACAAGAGTGTTGGGTACAAAGTTTAGAGTAAGGTCCTACTCTGTAGACAAAGAAGTAGTTGTTGAGGTAACGTCTGGAAAGGTATCTGTTTTTGCTAACCCTGATTATTTGTCAGGGGATAAAAAGGAGTCAAATCAGCTATCGAGTATTGTTTTAGTTCCCAATCAAAAAATAAGTTATTTAAAATCTGATGCATCCATTATTAAAACATTGGTTAATAATCCAATTGTTTTACTGCCTCTCTCTGAAGGAAAAATGTCATTCGATTTCGATAATACTCCAATTTTCACGGTATTTAAAGTTTTAAAGGAAAATTATGGTATAGATATTGTTTTTGATGAAGAATTACTAAGTCAATGTTCACTAAACGCAAACCTAGAAGGGTATAGTTTGTATGAACAATTAAATGTAGTCTGTAAGGCATTAAATGGCAATTATGAGGTACTGGATGGCAGGGTTATCATTGTTGCAAAAGGTTGTATAAATAAATAATTAAAAGGCTTTTTATGAGAAAATCAATGTTTCCTCTTATATTTTTGTTTTTTGTGCATATATATAGCTTTGCGAATTCGCAAAATGTAGCTGACAAAAAAATAACGATTCAGGTTAGCAATCTTGAATTAAAAAAAGTATTTAGTTTAGTAGAAAAGCAAATTTCGGTTCGATTTGCATACAGTGCTGAAAAGATTCAGTCATCACGAAAAATCACATTAAGTATAGTCGAAAAACCACTTTCAGATTTCTTAGAAAAAGTTTCAAAAGAAATGGGATTTATTTATGAAGTAAGTGGAGGGATAATTATTTTAAAGCAAAATGATAATGTATCATCTTCTGGCATTCTATCCGAAACTAATTTAGTAGTAGCAGGGGCAAAGGATGTTCGGATAATTTACGGTACAATTACTGATGAAAAAGGAGTAGCGCTATCAGGTGTTTCTGTACAAGTAAAGGGTGCCAATATTGGTACAACTTCTGATGTTAATGGAAAATTCTCAATAAAGGTATCTGATAATAATTCGGTCTTGGTTTTTAACTACACTGGATTTGCCGTTCAAGAAATCTTAGTTGGTGTTCAATCTGCAATTGGAATCAAGCTTCTTCCAAGCCTTGATAAGTTAGATGAAGTAGTTGTTGTAGGTTATGGCACACAAAAAAAGGTTACCGTAACAGGGTCAATTGGAACAATTTCAAGTACTGATATATTGCGAGCTCCTGTTTCAAGTGTAGCTAATGCTTTGGCAGGAAGGGCGCCTGGAATTATTACCGTTCAACGCGGTGGAGAGCCTGGAAGAGATATTGCTGATATATTTATTAGAGGTGTTGCTACTTTTGCAGGTGGATCAAGTGCTAGTCCTCTTGTTTTGGTGGATGGTGTTCAAAGGAGCTTGAATGGTATTGATCCTTACACGATAGAATCATTTAATATTTTAAAAGACGCATCTGCTACTGCAGTTTTTGGAGTTAGAGGTGCAAATGGAGTAATTATCATCACAACAAAAACTGGTCAAGTAGGAAAACCACAATTTACTTTTTCTAGTAACATTGCGATGCAAAATCCTATTCGACTTCCCAATGAATTAGATGCAGTTGATTATGCTATTTTGAGAAACGTAGCGGAGGCCAATGATCAAAACAATCCAAATGCAAGACGATTTAGTGATTATGATATTGAAAGATTTAGAAAAGGGGATGATCCAATTTTTCATCCTAACATTCGGTGGATGGATTATATGTTAAAAGATTTAGCTCCTCAGAAACAATATAATTTAAATATAAGTGGGGGTACCCAAGATGCGAAATACTTTGTATCACTTGGTCATTTGAATCAAGATGGCATCTATACAACCGGTGGGCTTTTTCCTGAATTTAGTGCCAATCCAAATTTTAAAAGGTACAATATCAGAAGTAATTTTGATTTTAATATTTCAAAAAATTTCACTTTATTCATTAAGTCTTCAGCGGAAATCCAAAATTCTAATTATTCGAATAGTGCAACGAGTGATATTTTTGGAACTATTTTATCTGCGAATCCTATCATGACACCCGTTTTATATGATGGGAAATTAATCAGAAACATTGACGGTTTAGCTGCCTGGAATATTTCTAATACACCATTATACCAAATGTTATTTAATGGATTTAATGCAAACTATAGTAGCCGCTTAAATATGAATATTGGCGGCAAATATAAATTAGATGCTATAACCAAAGGCTTATCAGTTAGAGCTATGGGGGCTTATGATAGTTATTATTTGCAAGCCGTATCTAGACGAAAGCAAATCCCAATGTGGGATCTAAGGAGAAATCCAAATGCTTTAACTTTTCAGGATTCCATTGTCCCAATACCCGTAGTTAATCAGTTTGAGGGTCCTGTAAGTTTTGTTGGTGAAGGTTTTAGTAAGAATAGAAGGATTTATGGTGAAGGTGCCATTGAGTACAATCGAACTTTTGGTAGCCATACTTTTTCTGGATTATTTTTAGGAACTGCGGAGCGATTATATGATGGCGGCAATCAATTACCATTCAATTATCTAGGACTAGTAGGTAGGCTTACATACAATTTTCAGAATAAATATTTTGCTGATGTAAATATTGGCTACAATGGATCGGAAAACTTTGCAGTAGGCAAACAGTTTGGTTTTTTCCCTTCATTTAGTGCGGCATATGTAATATCGCAAGAAAATTTTTTCCCGAAAACTGAAGGTTTTAGCTATTTAAAATTTCGTGGTTCCATTGGAACCGTAGGTAATGATAAAATAGGAGGAAATCGTTTCTTATTCTTGCCATCTTCATTTGCATCTGGAGGCGCTTATTTTTTAGGGTTAGCTAATACTCCAGTTACTGGTTATCGTGAGGCTAGTATAGGAAATCCCGGAGTTACTTGGGAAGTTGCTAGAAAAGTCAATATTGGTGCAGATTTTAGATTCTTGAATGATAAATTAACATTTACTGCAGATTTATTTTCAGAGCGTAGAGAAAAGATTCTTTGGAATTTAAATGTGCCTGTCACTTTTGGCCCCACTAATTTAATATCACCATATAATATCGGAATAGCTGAGAATAAAGGGTTTGAATTAGAATTAGGATATAGGAATACTATTAAGAGCGCAGGTCTAACATATTACGCCAATGGGAATTTCACGTATACTCAAAACAAGATTGTATACATGGATGAAGCCCCTCAACCCTTTTCTGGGTTAGCAATGACCGGAAATAGAATTGGTCAACCAAAAGGTTTGATAGCCGAGGGTATCTACAATACGTTAGATGAAATCAATGATCCCAAAAGACCAAAGTCTACTTGGGAAGGAGCTGGATTAAAGCCAGGTGATATAAAGTATAAAGACGTAAATGGGGATGGTATAATCAATGATAATGATAGGGTAAATATAGGCAACCCTAATATACCTGGAATCATATATGGAGCAACTCTTGGGGCGCAATATAAAGGGTTTGAGCTCTCTGTATTTTTTCAGGGCGCGGGCAATGTTTCAACTTATTTAACAGGGGAGTCTGCATGGCCATTTATAGCAGGTACGAAAACAGCTTTCGAAAACGCAAAAGAAAGTTGGACAGAAGAGCGTTTCACGAACGGTAGTCCAATTTCTTTACCGCGATTAACCGCTGCACCTGATGCAAATAGGCACAATTACCGTGTATCCTCTTTTTGGATGCGTGATGCTTCCTATTTACGATTAAAAAATATCGAATTTTCTTATACATTCTCCAATAAGCTATTAGATAAATTATCAATGAAGTCTTTGAGAGTATATGTAAATGGTCAAAATTTAGCAACATGGACTAGTATGCCTTATTTTGATCCAGAAATCCCTAGTTCAAACGGATCAGTTTATCCAATGATGCGCGTTTTTAATTTCGGATTTAATGTTCAGTTTTAAATTATTGAAATATTTCTCCATTACAAAATGTATTATAATGAAATATCTTAGAAAATCAGTTCCTATTTTTACAGTATTTATTTTCTTAATAACCGTATCGTGCAATAAATTTTTAGAGCAGCCAAGCGGAAGTATCATTACTGTAGATTCTGTTTTTACTACTCCTGATGCTGCTCAAAGAGCACTTTGGAATGTATATGCTACTTGTGTTATCAATGGGTTTCCTACTGGAGATGGGGGTTCTGGGTTGAGCGATGCAGGTACTTTTGATGGTATGTTATTAGCAGCTAGTGATGAAGGCGATCAGTTTGGAGCTGGCGGTAGAGCTAATGCATTTAACGCAGGAACATGGGGACCTTCTTTTCAAGATGAATTTTCTTACAATCGAGTAACTATAGGCATGCGTAATGCGTGCATTTACATTGATAATGCAAATAAAGTTCCTTTGAGTAATACAGGATCGATTAATTGGACGGCTCAACTTAGAGATCAAACTATTGCTGAGGCTAAAATATTAAGGGCTTTGATGCATTATGAGGCTATGATTCGTTATGGTGGTATACCAATAATCGACCAAACTCCTGTTGTAAAAATCAACAATGTAAATGGAGTAAATCAAGCTCAAGTAATTCCTTCTGGAGCTAGAAGTAGTTTAAAGGCAACCATAGATTTTATTGTTAAAAGTTGTGATGAAGCAATACCTAGTTTGCCAGATAATTTTCCTGCTACAGATATCGGCAGAATAAATAAAGGTGTAGCACTTTCTTTAAAGGCTGTTACCCTATTATGGGCGGCAAGTCCTCTAGTAAACACAGCCACTCCTCCAGTTACAAGTGCAAATGATAGTCTTATTTGTATGGGTTCAAATGACCCTAATAGATGGACACTTGCAGCAAATGCACATAAAGTTGTTTTGGAATGGGCAATTAGTAATGGATATGCTTTACTTGATGATGGTGCACTTGGTAAAAGTGAAAGTTATAATTATGCTACTGGTGCTGCATTAGATCCAAGAAATAAAGAACTGATTTTTTATGATAAGTCACATGGACAACAAGCAGGAGGTGCAAATGTTGTAAGGTGGGGCTGTCCTATTTATTTTTCTTGGGGGAATACTGTAATGGCTCTTCCTATGAATTTTATTATCAAAACATTTAGAGATATTGATGGTAATGACATTACAATTCCCATCAATGGAACATTTACACAGTTTAAATCAATCATGAAAAAAATGGAACCACGCTTCAATGCAATAGCATGGTGGCCAGGTTCGGCATATACCAATACTGGATTAATGCCTGCTCAAGGTGGTAGCGACACTGCAAAATTTTTGTATAAACAAAAAGGGTTAACAGGAAATACAGTACAAATTGGAGCCGGTACTGCCTTAATTGGAAATGGAATCCCAAATGGCATTCACCAAAAGAAATTTATCAACTTAGTTAATCAGGTAAATGGTACCGCTAATTTTTATTGGCCAATATTTCGATTGGCAGAATTTTATTTGGGTTATGCTGAAGCATTAAATGAAATAAACCCTACTAATCCTGAAATATTTACGGCCCTTAATGTTATTCGAAAAAGAGGCGGGTTGCCCAATTTAGCACCAGGCAATACAACTTATGCATCAATTTTTGGTGACAAAGTGAAAACTAGAGAATATATACAAAGAGAAAGGTCTGTTGAATTATATGGCGAAGAGCATAGATTTTTTGATGTTCGACGTTGGAAAATTGCAGGAAATGATGGGGTGATGAAAGGCACTTTTACACGAATATTTTTATACGAAAATAGCGCTGTATCTTATATAAATCCTACAGCCGCAATGACACCAGCTCAGCGTCTTGCAAATGACAATTCATTATCTTATCGGATTGAAACTTTTGAATCTCGTGTTTGGGAAGATAAAATGTATTTCTATCCTTTTGCTCAAGGTGAGGTGAATAAAGGTTTTATTATACAAAACCCGGGCTGGTAAACATTAACTAATAAAATGAATCTTATGGCTTTATATAATAATCTGCGTTGGTACTTATTGATTTCTTTTTTTGTAACGGCCTCCTTGAACTCGCTTAATGCGCAACGTTCGATTAATTTGGTAAATGATTCTGTTTTAATCAAAGACAATGATTTTAAAAACACTTTTATAGATCAAATTATTCAAGTTCCATTTGCTAACCGTGTTGAACGTAAATACATTACAAATTCGGTATCATCTGTGAGCGGCGAAAAATTAAAAAAAATCAATACACCGTTCCTTAGTAATACATTATTTGGCCAGTTAAGTGGTCTGCATGTACAACAAGGAGGTGGATCTCCTGGTAATACTGATTTTCCATCTTTATTTGTTAGAGGTAGGCAAACATTTCAAGATAACAGTGTATTGGTTTTAGTAGATGGTTTTGAATCTAATTGGTTCACTTTACTTCCCGATGAAATTGAAAGCGTGACAGTACTTAAAGACGCGGCATCCCTGGCACAGTTTGGTATGGATGGCGCGAATGGCGTTGTAATGATTACAACAAAACGGGGCGTTGAATCAAAAAAAACTAATATCAACTTCAGCTCTCGATTTGGCATTCATTCTGCTCGATATTTACCAAAATTAGTTAACAATGGAGATTATGCTGAACTTTACAATGTAGGAATTGTCAATGACGGCCGATCAATTAGGGATGGTTATTTCAGAAACGATTCAATTGTTAATTTCTTCAAAAATCAACAATATCCTTATTTGTATCCTGATGTTAACTGGTTTGATCAAGTTGTTCGTCCAAATGCATTAAGCCAAGATTATACTTTATCATTTACTGGAGGTAAACAAGATGTAAAATATTTTCTTGCAATGGGGTATGCAGATTATAAAGGTTTATATGCCGGCACAGATAACGGCCGAACAACTAACACTAATTATAATCTTAAACGGTATAATCTAAGAGCCAACTTTGATGTTAATATTACTTCTTTCTTAAGTGCGCAAGCAAATCTTCGTGCCACTATGATGGATAAATATTTTCCTAATACACCTGAAAATACTTTGTGGCGATCTATGTCATTGTTTACTCCTTATGCTGTAAAAACAGAACAAGGAAAATGGGGTGGCGCACAAGGATATGCCGATAATCCTTCTGGTTCTATTTTACAACGTGGATTTCAGTCAATCAATGACCGTACAGTGGATGCAAATGTAAAGTTGATTGGTAATATGGATTTTATTACTAAAGGGCTTAAATTTTTCTGGCAATTAAACTTTAGCAATTTTTTCTTTGATACGTACAACAAAACAAGACCTTTGTACTTTGATGAAGTTACCCCTAGGCCAGATCTTGTTTCAACCCCTGGTGTTATTCCTTACGATATTTTCACAAGAGGAACAGTTGATAATAATTTTACAATTACTCAAGGGAACGGGAATCAGTTTAATAGAACCTCTTTATTAGGCGGAGCTGAATATGAAAATAAATGGAGTAAACATTCTTTATATTCATCTTTAATTTATTTCCAAGAAAAGTTTAATGGAGATGGTTCTGATATGCCATTTGCCAAACAGCGCTTTATGGGAAGAGTAAGTTACAATTTTAATAAACGATATTTTGTCGATCTAAACGTTGCATATAGTGGATCAGAAAATTTCCCTAAAGGTAACAGATTTGGCGTCTTTCCTGCGTTGTCTGCAGGTTGGGTAATGAGTAATGAAAAGTTTATGTCTAATCAGACATTCTTAAGTTTTCTAAAATTAAGAATGTCTGCAGGGTTACTGGGAAATGATAATACAGGTAATGCTGGTAGATTTATTTATAATCAGTATTATAATGGAACAGGTAACTATTTAATTGGTAATAATTTAGGTGTTAATGCTCCTATGTTTAACCAAAGTGCGCTTGCCAATCCAAATGTTACATGGGAAAAAGCTACAAGGTATAATGTTGGGTTTGAATCAGTTATTTTGAAATCATTATCCTTATCAGCAGATTATTTTATTGAAAATCGCACCAATATATTTATTAACCCTAATAGTTATGTTCCTTCTTTAATGGGTGCAACTTTTAGTAGTATCAATAGGGGAGAAACACGGACATCAGGCGCTGAGATTGAAATCATGTATAATCAAAAATTGGGTTCACTTAATTTTTATGCAGGTGGAAATGTATCATTCTCTCAAAATAAAATAATTGATATTGCAGAACCTGCCCCTTCAGACCCTTATTTAGCGGCAAAGGGCAATCCAATCAATCAGCCTTTTGTATTAGAGTTTTTAGGATTCTTTAAAGATCAAGCTGATATTGCTTCAAGCCCAACTCAATTATTTGGATCAGTTATGCCAGGAGATATTAAATACAAGGATCAAAATGGTGACGGTGTAATTGACAATAGAGACAGGAAAGCGTTTGGCTTAACTTCATTACCACAAATATTTTACGGTTTTAATGTAGGCGGTGATTATAAAGGACTTGACTTCAATATAAGTATTCAAGGAGCTGCAAAGAGAACAGTTTCTTTATTGGATAATAATATGATTATTCCGTTCTTAAACGGTGGTGTAAAGCCTACACAATGGGTAAAAGACAATTATTGGACACCTACACGCGGTGATAATGCAAAATTCCCTCGTTTGACAACGATACAAAATGATAATAACTATAGACAGTCAACATTATGGCAACGAAATGGTGCTTTTCTTAGAATCCAGAATATTGAAATCGGTTATACTATTTCTGAAAGAATTACAAAGAAAGCAGGGATGCATTCAATTCGTTTCTTTATTAGCGGTAACAATCTATTTACATTTGATAATATTCATGAAATCGATGTTGATCCTGAGGTTATGAATACTTTTGTTCATCCGCCAATGAAAAGTTTCAATTTTGGTTTTGCACTTAAATTATAATCCCGCTATTTAAAATCGTCATTACTACAATTGATGTTATGAAAAAAAATATATTACTTATTATTGTATCCGCTATTTTCTTTTCTACTGCTTGTACAAAAAATCTTTTAGACACTCAAATACAGCAAAACTTTAGCGAGGATTTATTTTTGAATTCTGGACCTACAAATCTCAAAGCATTTGGTATGGGTGTTTATGACTATCTGCCACAGTTGAATAGATTTGGAGGCAATGCCATATTGGCTGCAGGTTCTGACGAAGCTGATTATGCTCGATTTAATAATATTCAAAGGTTTAATGCTGGCGCTTGGGATCCATTTACAAACCCTGATGATGTTTGGGCTAATTATTATCGTGGTATAAGACATGCAAATTTGTTTTTAGAAAAAACAAATGATTTTAGGAAACTAATTGTTGTTGATACTATCAATAATAGAGCAAATTATATTTTAGATGTTGATGATTTTATTAAACTAAGAGCAGAGGTAAGATTTTTGCGTGCCTATTATTATATGGAGTTAATAAAACGTTATGGTGGTGTTCCGATAGTTAAAAAAGTGCTTAGTCAAAATGAGGCATTTGGCGTAACTAGATCTACTTTTCAACAATGCGTTGACTATATTGTTGAACAATGTGATTCTTCTTACGCAGATTTAACCAATCATTATATCAATTATGGCATACCCTCCGGACAAAGTATTGGAAGAGGTGATGCTGGCACTGATAATAATCGATTAGGTAGAGTAGAAAAGCCTGCAGCAGTTGCGCTAAAATTGCGTGCATTGCTATTTGCAGCTAGCCCACTTAATAATCCTACAGGAAATGCATCACTTTGGCAAAAAGCTGCTGAAGCAGCCCAACAGCTATTTACAGATCCAAATTGTGCACATGTCAATTTTTTAAATTCATCCTATAAGGATTTATTTATGTCTCAAAATACCACCAATAATTTAACTCCACGTAAGGGAGCCAATTCTGGTATTATTTTATCTAGGCCATTTCAATTGAACTCTAACACTTTTGAAAGAGCAAATTACCCGGTTGGGATGGTGAATGGAGGTGAAGGTGCGACCTGTCCATCACAAAACCTTGTTGATGCATTTGAGATGCGTACAACTGGTTTACCCATTTCTGATGTTGGTTCTGGATATGATTCAAATAATCCATATGCAAACAGAGATCAGCGTCTAGGTTGGATTGTTGTTTTAAATGGATCCTCAATGGGTTTGAACAATAATAATACTGCTAGAATAGTTGAATCGTATACTGGCGGATCAGATGCAATAGGGTCTAAGGAAGGAGCTACTACAACAGGTTACTATTTAAGAAAATTTTGCGTTGAAAATTATAATCTTTCTTTAGCTGGTACAAGAGCAAAATCTTGGGTATTGATGCGATTTGCTGAAGTTCTGCTAAATTATGCTGAAGCTGCCAATGAGTCTTTTGGTCCTGATGCAAAGCCTGTATTAGGTGGAGCTGCAGCTGCTAGGTCTGCTAGAGAGGCTATTAATTTAGTTAGAGTTAGAGCTGGACAGCCTGCTATCAATGCTGGAATAACTCAGGCCCAGTTAAGGGAAAGGATTCGCAATGAAAGAAGGGTGGAACTTGCCTTTGAGGAACATCGATTTTTTGATGTTCGTAGATGGAAAATTGCAGAACAAACTGAAAATATTTCACTTGCTGGAATGCGGGTAAATGCTACAGGCCCTACTACATTTTCTTATCAAAGGTTTACAGTTGAGCCTAGGGTATTTAGTTCTAAAATGTACTTATATCCAATTCCATTTTCTGAAATTGCAAAAAGTAACGGTTTGATTACACAAAATCCTGGGTGGTAAAAATTACAGCATGAGATATGTTTTATGGAGTTTAATATTAATTATTATTAGTATAAGTTCATGTAAAAAAAAGGAAATAACACCAACTCCTCCAGTGGTAACAAATCCAATTACGCCTCCTACAACAGTTGGTGGTATTTTTAGTTCAACTGCTAAAATTCCTGTTAGCCCTAGTACTATCAGTGATTGTTTTACTGGGATGAAAATGAAAGATATTCACCCTAGGCTACTATTTTCGTCATCTGAAATTGAACAAATTAAAATTTTGATTCAGTCGGACGCCTTTGCAAAAGCCACTTATGATAATATCATTTCTCGAGCAAATAGTTTATTGACTTCACCAATATTAGGTTATGGATTAGATGGTGCAGGCTTAAGAATTACTAATATTCATACATTTTCTAACAATCAGCTTCCATATTTAGTTTTAGCTTATCAGTTCACAAAAGATAGTCGTTATGCTGCTAGGTGCTGGCAGCAATTAGATGCAATGTGTTCTTGGCCTGATTGGGGTGCAAATAGACATTTTTTGGATGCTGGTATTGCAAGCAAAGGGGCAGGTATGGCCTTAGATGGCTTATTTGATTATTTAACCTCAGCTCAAAGACTAAGATTATACACAGCCATTAAAAATTTTGTTTTACAGCCCGGTAAAACTCAAATAGAAACAAATACAGGTGTTTGGAAATGGTATTTGTCTAACGATAATTGGAATGGCATTTGTCACGGAGGAATGATTATGGGTGCTCTTGCTGGATATGAATATGATTCAACTTTCAACGCTAATGTAATTGCTCAATGTGCCAATGGAATCAATAAATATATGCAATCACTTGAACCGGATGGGGCAAGTGAAGAGGGAATGTCATATTGGAGTTATGGTTTAATGAATACCTTTTTGGCTTTTGAGAGTTTAAAAAGATGTTTAAGTACAACTTATGGTTTAGCAGAAAATCCAGGATTTATTAAAACAGGTTGGTTTCCTTATTATATGTCTGGCCCTGTAGGGACAGCTTCCATTGGAGACGATTATTTATATGTAGGAAAATCCAATAAATTTTTATCATACTTCTGGTTTTCAAAATATTTTAAAAATTCTGGGTTAGCAAAATCTCATTTTGATGCTTGCATGTCAGTGAATGCATTAGATGCTGAAAAAATGAATGGATGGACGGATTTGCTTTTTTATGATAAATCACTTGTTTCACAGGGCAGTTCATCTAGTTTGCCCTTATCGGGCTACTTAAAAGGAATTGATTACATGTATCTGTTAGAAAATACTAGTAGTGACAATTCTTTATATGTAGGAATGCATGGCGGTGATAATAGCGCTAGCCATGGTCATTTGGATGCAGGAAGTTTTTATGTGCAAGCGCTTGGGGAAACATGGGCGCAGGGAAATCTTGGGCTAGAATCGCCATATCCACAAGACTATTTTAATATCACTTCTCCTTTGTATACAGCTGCACCAACAAACTTAGCAGTTAGTAGTGGCAGGTTTTACTATTATCGAGTTAGGTCAGAAGGAAAAAATTGTCTTGTTTTTAATCCTGATGCTAGACCAGATCAAAATCCTTCTGGTGCAGTTAATGTTATAGGAAGTGCTAACGATAATGTAGGTGGTTTTTACATAGCAGATTTACAAAAATGCTATAGTAAGGATGTTTCATTATATCGACGTGGGATTAAATTAAATAGGAATAGCGGTATAGTAAGTGTTCAAGATGAATTTATTCCGTCAATTGATAATTCAACTGTGTATTGGATTATGCATAGTCCGGCAACAGATGGGCTAGTGATAAGTAATGATGGCAAAATTGCCACCATGATTAAAAATGGTAAAACTTATTATGCTGTAATTAAATCTCCTTCAAATGCTGTATTTGAAAAAGTAGATAGATCTACCAGTCAGGTTAATTATTTATCAGAAACAGCTTCGATTTTTTCCAACATGATGTCGGGGAAAAATTCTATCAATCAATGGTATGGTAAACTTCAAATAAAATTAACTGGTTTAGTCAAAGCCGCTCCTGTAACTATAAGAGTTGATTTTGTTAAAAATAATTTAGCAGTAACGCCACCCTTAGTTAACTTAACATCTTGGTCAACCATTAACTAATTGTAATAATTTATTTAATAAATGATCATGCAAAAGATTGGTACTTTATTTGTTACACTCTTTTTTATATTAAGTGCTTATTCGCAACAAAGTGAGCTTCCTTATTGGAATCGAAATACACAATTGATTCCATGGCGTCTAGTGCCCAGTATTTCAAATTGTATCCATATTGATTTAGATAAAGACGGCAATCCGGATATCTTAAAGGCATTTTTAAATGATTCCATTCCAATTTTATGGATTGATGATGATGATGACATGAAATGGGAAGATAAGGAAGGCGATACTGACAATGATTGCTTGCTTATTGATAAAAATAAGGACGGTGTTTTTGCTGGCCCCTTTGACTTTAGTATCGATTGGATTGATGAAGATCATGATGGTAAAGCAGATATTCAATTAATTGTAAATAATGCAGGAACAAAAGTTAGAAATTATTTTGATTGGGGTGCTGATTTTATGTATGTGTTGGATGTAGACAAAGACCAGATAATGCATTATGTAGATTGGAATAAAATCATGATGCGGGCATGGGAGCATTACGGCCACGCTAACTTTTACAAAGATTATAGTGGCAATTCTACCTTTCTAAAAATGCATGCTTCTAGTTTTCGTATTAGTGATCTTAGATTTAATTGGGAGAATCCATTTATTTTTTATGATACAGACAAGGATGGGTTAACAGAATGGGCCATACGTTTAGTTGATACTCCTGTTTTTAGAGATAGTGCCAATAATAAAAAAAATGGTTTCAATTTAATTGATTCTAGTTTGGATGTTCAGTTCACAAAAAAAATAGATTATGCTGCAGTTACTTGGGACTTGGATAATGATAATAGTGCAGGTAATGAATTTGATTTTGATATGAGTTTGCTGTTTAAAGGAAAAGGATTTTCTTATGAAGACCAGGGCCATCAATTCAAAGGATTGAGAGGTCTTGCAGCTGCAAATAGTTTTATGTACGATAGCCGTTGGCGCAATATTGATACACTTTTTTATCCGGATAGAGACACTGCGTATCAAATGATCTTTAAAAAAGGCGATTGGCAGCAATGCCGCTTGGTATTTGATGAAGATGATGATTGCAACAGATGGGAAAGGGTTGAATTTTATGATCCACTCGATTTTTGGAAAACAGGGATAGAAGGTGGAGGCCTTGATAATAATGGACAGTCAGACGCAGTAGGGGACAGGGGTGAGTTTGATATGGATAATTCGGGGAAAGGAAAATTGTATATAGGTGCTTTTGACGGACGTATTCATTTATATGGAGCGGAATGGGGCGGATGGCGAATTGATCAAACCGCATTTTCCTACCAGGGTTTTGGAGGCTTTTATGAAAAATGGAATCGTAAAAGATTGCAATTAATGCCAGAAAAATTTGCGAGTGTAAAATATGAAGACAGTGATGGAAATGGGTTTATAGATCAAATACTCTATGACCTAGATGGTGATCATTTATTTGAAGATTCAGTATCACTTATAAAATTAAAAATACCTGATCAAAGTAAAATTATAGAAAGCTCAAATATGAATTATGGAAGTTTTTCTTCTCTTTTTAGAGATATAACTGAGAAAAACTGGAGTAGGGCATTGTTGGCGATTGAGGTAGCGGAAAAGTATAAAATAAACACTACATGGTATTCATTTTATAAACAACCTCATTCATTGCATGAAAAATACGATTATTCATTTTGGTTAAACTATTACATTTATCAAGATATTAGATACCAAGCTAGAATTAGCAATGATTTTAAATTATTAGAAATAGTTGATAAAGCTTATTACTCGGGTGATTGGGGTAGGTTAATCGATTATTAAATCAATTTTTTATGATAAATACACTATTTAAGTATATTTTAAATATTGGTTTTCTTTTTTTTGCGAATGATAGTTTAGCCCAAAATTCCAATTTCACTCCAGTAACTGCTAAAATGATCCAGGAGCGTTTGAGTGTTTCTGAAGTAGTGAATATTCATCCTCGTTTATTTTTTTCACAAGATGATATTCATAGAATAAGAAAATTAAACGAACAAGGCGATACACTTATTCATATTGGATATTTACAAAATCAAATTGAAGCAAGTAAAATATTAAAAGAACCATTACTTAGTTATTATTTAGATGAAGCAAAATTAAGAGTACCCTCTATACATAAATTTGCTGTCCAGTTGCCTCATTTGGTTATGATGTACCAATTAACTGGTGATACATCATTTGCCCGTCGAATCGTCAACCAATTCAAAAAATTAAATGATTTTCCTGATTGGGGTGCAAATAGACATTTTTTAGATGCAGGAATTGGGGGATTTGATTTTGCTCTAGCATATGATGCATTATATGCGTTTCTAACTGCCGAAGAAAAAAAAATGATGAGAAGTGCCGTTTTAAAGAACGTGCTAATTCCAGGAAAAGAACAACTGCAAAAGAAAATCTGGTGGTCTACTGCGAATCATAATTGGAATGGGATATGTAATGGGGGAATTATCATGGCTGCTTTATCTATGTATGAAGAAGATCCAAAGGAAATGAGTGAAATTATTGCTTTAGCAATTAATGCGCTGCCGAAATATATTCAATCATTTGATCCTGATGGCCAGAGTGATGAAGGTTTAATGTATTGGGGGTATGGGTTAATGTACACAACAATTGCAATGGAAAGTATGCAGAGGGTTTTAGGTACTTCATTTGGGTTAGATCAGTTTACAGGATTTAAGAAAACAGGCTGGTTTCCTGCATTTGTATCAGGACCGGTTAGTAGTTTAAATATTGGCGATGATCCAATAAAAAATGGGAAAAGTCGCACTTTTTTCTGGTTTGCTAAAAACAATAATGATACTGCTTTAGCAAAAATGCAATATGATTTATGTAAAGAAACAAATGAAATGAATTGGATGGACATGTTATATTATAATCCTAAAATGGTTACATCTAATTTAAAGAATAATATTCCATTAGAGAATCACATACATGGTATAGAACTTATGTCTTTGAGAAGTGGTTGGGACAATAATGCTTCATTTATTTCATTGCATGGTGGATATAATAATGCCAATCATGGGCATTTAGATGCAGGAAGCTTTGATTTGCAAGCTAACGGTGAAATTTGGGCTTATGGCAATCTTGGCCGAGACGAATATACATATCCAGGGTATTTTTCTAAAACAACATTGCCATCTTATGTAGATACAAATTTGACTCAATCTGATGCAGGTAGGTGGCATTTTTATCGTTTAAGGGCGGAAGGGAAAAATTGTTTAGTTTTCAATCCAACTGTAAGGCCGGATCAGAACGAGATGGGTATTGCTACTTTGTTAAATAAGAATATTGGAATTAACGAAAGTTCTTTTACAATTGATTTAACTAATTGTTATACTCGAGATGTTTCTTCTTATACCAGGAAAATTCTTTTAAATAAATCTACAACTGCTATGACTGTTAAAGATGAGTTTGTTTCTAAAGATACTTCTATAGTTTGGTGGGGTATGCATACCAAGGCAGATATTACTATTCGGCCTGAATCAAATTCTGCTTTGCTGCAGCAGAATGGAAAAAAAATGCTTGTTACCATTAAAAGTCCATCTAATGCGGTGTTTCAAGTTTTAGATGCATCCTATTTGCCAGATGAGTTATTCCCTTTTACTAGAAATTCACTAAACGTAGGGTTTAAAAAATTAGCTATTCATTTGCCAAAAGTATTATTTGAAAAAATTGAAGTTATTTTCCAACCTCAATAATCATAATTTATTTATTAAAATGTGTAAAATCAAAACAGTAAATAATTATTTCAAAAAGTTATTTTTAAGTACATATTTTTTCATTTGCTTTTCAGGTATTTCTCTAAATGCCCAACTTAAAGTAGCGGGTATTTTTGGTGATAATGCTATTTTGCAGAGAAATATTGCTATTCCGGTTTGGGGAAGTGCAACCCCTAATTCTAAAATAGCTATTTATATTGGTGTAAATCGGGTACAAGTAATATCTGATAGTGTAGGCAAATGGAAGGCCTATTTACCATCAATGTATGCTGATGGCAAATCTTATGAATTAAAGATTATTTCAGAAAATGATACCATTAACTATAAAAATATAATGATAGGAGATGTTTGGTTGGCTTCAGGTCAATCTAATATGGAATATCGGATGGGGTCTGATTTGTTGAATAAAGATGTTGAAATCAATAATGCAAATTATCCGTCCATAAGATTTCGTATAGTTGATAATGTTACATCTATTGTACCAATTAGTGATATTGTTCAAAAGGAATGGAAGATCTGTAACTCAAATAACATTTCCTCATTTTCAGCAGTATCTTATTTTTTTGCACGGGCTCTTTATCTTGATCAAAATATACCTGTAGGAATTATAGTAGCTTCAAGAGGTGCTACAGGAATTGAAACTTGGATGAGTAAAGAATCGCTAGCAGCGAACCCAGATTTTACGGCCTTATTAAACAGCCGAAATGAAGACTCAGTAAATTGGAGTCAGTATGTAAAAAAATCGCTACAATTAGAATTAGATAGATCTGTTATTGCTAAAACGTCCTTTCAAGGCGTTAAAATAGGTGCCACTCAGGTTGGTTATAATGATTCTGCATGGTCGAAAACGAACTTTCCATTAAGCTCAATAAAAATGGGTTATGGCAGTTATTGGGGTCTAATTTGGTTTCGGAAGTCTTTTACAATAAACGACACAGCCTCCATAAATATGGATAGTCTATTTCTTCCATTAAATGATCAAAACGATCACGTGTATATTAATGGTGTTGAAGTAGCAACGAATGTTTCTAAGTTGAAAAATAAAACTATAAAAATTCCGTCAGGGCTGATAAAACTTGGTATGAATGTATTATCAATACGTATGTATGTTAATTGGGGTACTGCTGATATTGGTGACCGATATACAAATAGTTATTTTAAAAATACCTCAGGCGAAAAAATCATATTGGATAAAGAATGGTTACATAATAATGCAATTGAACCAGCTGTTGCTGGTTGGCAAGATTATTATAATAAAGCTACAGTTAATTATAACGGAATGATAAACCCTATAATTCCATTCGGAATTAAAGGGTTTATATGGTACCAAGGTGAGAATAATGCTTCTAAATGGAGACAATATACTGCTTTACAAAATAGGTTAATTAAGGATTGGCGGAAGTATTGGAATCTTGGAGATATTCCGTTTTTATTTGTTCAATTAGCAAGTTTTAAATCCAGATCTGAGGTTCCGCTTAATGATGATGATTGGGCGCAGTTTCGTGACGCACAAAAAGGTACTTTGTTGACTTCAACAAATACAGCCATGGCTACTACTATCGATATTGGTGATGAATTTAACATTCACCCTGCCAATAAACAAGATGTTGGCTATAGGCTTTACCAGGCTGCAAGGCAGCATGTATATCATCTAAATGTTATTGGTACGGGTCCAACTTTTAAATCTGCTTTTACAGAAGAGAGTCATGTAAGGATTTCTTTTGACAATATTGATGGTGGATTACTAAATAAAGGCAACAGCCTTGTACAAAATTTTGCACTTGCTGATTCAACTGGCAAGTGGTTTTGGGCCGATGCTTTTATTGATGGACAAACTATTTATGTACACTCTAAATATGTTCTACATCCCGTTCGAGTTCAATATGCTTGGCAATCTAATCCTATAGCAACTCTTTATAATAAGGAAGGACTTCCAATGATTCCTTTCAATGAAAAAGTTGTTCAATTAAAATAAACCTTTTAATACTTTAAACCTGAACTATGTCATTAAATAAAGTAAATATAAATAGCTTATTCATAATCATTTCTTTTAGTTTTATTGTCTCATCAAAAAGCTTTGCTCAAAGTAAATTAAATTTCGGTTTAACCAGGCAGCAACCATCTGCAACGTTGCCAGTTGGATTATCAAAATATGATATCCCGCAGAAAAAAAGTAAAACTGTTATTCTAACTAAACTTAAAAAAAATTCACAAGGCGATTATTTATTAGATAGCGGTTGGGAGTTAGCCGAAAATAATATTGTCACTTCTAATACTCAATCCATTTTTTCTCAAGTTTATAATTCTACTAATTGGTATAATGCTGTAGTGCCAGGTACAGTATTGACATCCTTGGTCAAAGAAGGTATTTATCCCGATCCTTATATTGGCTTAAATAATAGAGCAATTCCAGATGATCTATGTAGGAAGGGTTGGTGGTATAGAATTTCGTTTTCTGCACCTGAAGAAGATAACAATAAATTGGTTTGGTTAAAATTAAATGGGATTAACTATAAGGCTGATATTTGGCTTAATGGAAAATTATTAGGCACAATGAAAGGAGCTTTTGTTAGAGGGAATTTTGATATTACAAGTCTTATGGATAAAAGCAAAAAAAATATTCTTGCAATTCATATTTATCCGCCACCTAATCCTGGTATCCCTCATGAACAATCTAAGTTATCTGGTATGGGCCCCAATGGTGGCCAGCTAACATTGGACGGGCCCACTTTTATTTCCTCTGAAGGTTGGGATTGGGTTCCTGGCATTCGTGATAGGAATATTGGAATATGGCAGGATGTTCAACTTCATTATACTAGGGCAGTTACTTTATCCAATCCACAAGTAATTACTGATCTTCCTTTGCCAGACACTTCTTCAGCTGAAATTACTATTAAAGTAGGGGTAAAAAATAATAGCAACATGGAACAGTCCATATTAGTGAAAGGAGCCATCGGTAAGATGAGTGTGGAAAAGCGAGTTAAGTTAGCAGCAGGCGAAAATCAACAAGTTATATTTTCTCCTGCAACCCACCCTTCATTGCGATTGGTTCAACCAAAACTTTGGTGGCCCAATGGTTATGGTAATCCTTCATTGTATCAACTGGCATTGACGGTTACGGATAACAATAATCGCATTTCTGATGAACAACAGGTTCGTTTTGGTATTCGTGAATTTTCTTATGAAATGATGATCGATGCACCTCAAAAAAAGGGTTGGCGGGTTGCCTATAGTCCAACTGATGTAAAAGAAAAAAAGCCCATATTTGATAATGTTAAGCGTAGGGACTTTGAGAATAAAATATTCATTCCATCTTTAAGAGAAGGGGTTGATACCAGTATTTTTCAAACAATATCACAAAGCAATAATCCTTTCCTAGTCATAAAAGTAAATGGACAATCTGTTTTTTGTAGAGGAGGAAATTGGGGAATGGATGATGCAATGAAAAAAGTATCCAGAGAGCAATTGGAGCCATCCTTTCGATTACACAAAGAGGCTAACTATAACATGGTTCGAAACTGGACTGGTGAATGTACTGAGGAAACATTTTTTGAATTGGCTGATGAATACGGAATGTTAGTTTGGAATGATTTCTGGATTTCTACTGAAGGGTATAATTTGAATCCTTTAGATCAACAACTGTTTTTAGAGAACAGTTTTGAAACAATCCGTCGTTTTCGTAACCATCCTTCTATTGCTATTTGGTGTCCTCGCAATGAAGGGTATGCTCCGGTTGGTATTGAAGATGAGTTGTACCAGCAATTGATGGAGGAAGATGGTACACGGCATTATAATGGCAATTCTCGGGAAATCAATCTGCGTCAAAGCGGAGACTGGCACTATATTCAAGACCCTGCACTTTACTTTACTAAATATGCAGAAGGATTTAGCACAGAAATAGGTACTTTTTCTATTCCGGTTGCTACTACGCTAAAGAAATTTATAAAACCTGCAGATCAATGGCCAATTAATGATGTAT
Source organism: Sediminibacterium ginsengisoli (assembly GCA_945860335.1). Classification (GTDB taxonomy): domain Bacteria; phylum Bacteroidota; class Bacteroidia; order Chitinophagales; family Chitinophagaceae; genus Sediminibacterium; species Sediminibacterium ginsengisoli_B. The sequence continues at coordinate 30,062 of CAMAQW010000002.1, forward strand.
GGCATTATCATGATTTACATTCAAACAATCAAAATCTTTATGGCTATCTAGGTGCCGTAGATAGTTTATATGGCAAGGCTAACGGAATTGATGAATTTTCTAGGAAAGTACAGATGGTCAATTATGATAGTCATCGTGCCATGTTTGAAGCATGGAACAGTAAAATGTGGGATAGAGCTAGTGGTGTTTTATTGTGGATGACACATCCTGCATGGCCCAGCATGATCTGGCAAACGTACTCATGGGATTTTGAAACGCATGGTTCCTATTTTGGTGCCATGAAGGCCTGCGAGCCGGTGCATGTACAAATGAATTTGCATGATAATAAAGTTATTGCGGTTAATAGTACCTTGCAAAGTTACCAATCTGTAAATTTAATTTTTTCGGTTATCGATTTAAATGGAAAAATACTTTTTACAACTACTAAAAAAACAGACTTGCTTCAAAATAGCAAGACTGAATTATTTACACCGGATTTGGTTGGTATTAATTTACCTCAAGTGTATATGGTAAGATTGCAATTAAACGCTTTAGATGGTAAAGTATTATCGACGAATGAATATTGGAAATCAAATAAGGAAACCGGTAATTTTCTCGCTTTTAATAAGCTGTCAAATGTCTCATTAAATATTTACAAAACCGGTTTAAATAATGGGAATACTGTATTAAGTATAGAAAATAAATCTAATACACCTGTTGTTGGGTTAAAGTTGAATCTAACAGATTTAAAAAATAATATCATACTTCCTGCTTATTTTAGTGATGGATATTTTACTTTAATGCCTTCAGAAAAGCGTTTGATTGATGTAAGATATTCTGGAAATATGGATAACCTAAAAGTACGAACTGAGGCATACAACAGCCTACCAACTTTCCATCCAATAAATTAATGGACAATGAATTCTGCAATTAAAAAATCAATATTACTAGTAATAGTTTCTCTTTCTTTTTTCTTTCAATTGTATGCTCAACCTACTGAACAGCCGATTAAGTTATTGATAACCCCTAATCATCAAAATTGGCAATGTAAAGTTGGTGACTTATCCAATTTCAAAATTATTGTAATGATAAATGGAGTTGCAATTAAAAATGCAAAGATTTTTTATCAAATAGGGCCTGAGAGAATGAAACCGTTTATTAGTGACTCTATCCGAACATCTGACACAGGTTTTATGACACCAAGTTGTACAATGAAAGAACCTGGTTTTCTCCGATGTATTGTTACTACTACTTGGCAAAATAAGCAGTATAAAAATCTAGTAACTATAGGATATGATATCGAAAAGATAATGCCTACTGTTACAAAGCCAAATGATTTCGATGCATTTTGGCAAAAAGCGAAAGAAGATTTAAGTAAAATTCCAACAGATGCACGATTAACCTTGTTGCAGGATAAAAGTACTTCATTGACTAATGTGTATCATGTAAGCTTGCAAAATTATGGGTCTTCAAAACTTTATGGGATTTTATGTGTGCCAAAGAAGTCAGGTAAATACCCGGCTATTTTACAAGTTCCAGGAGCAGGAATCAGGCCTTATTTCCCAGATCTTGAAATGGCGGATAAAGGCTTTATTGTTTTTACAATAGGGATTCATGGAGTACCAGTAAATATGGATCAGGCAGTTTATAATGATTTAAACAATGGAGCTTTAAAAGGCTATTTTTTCTTCAATGCAAATAATAGAGATAATTTTTATTACAAGAGAGTATATATGGGTTGTATTCGAGCCAACGATTTTATTACTAGTCTTCCTGAGTTTGATGGCAAAAATCTTGCAGTAAGCGGAAATAGTCAGGGTGGAGCTTTAAGTATTATAACAGCAGCCATTGATGATAGAGTAAAATATTTAGCGTCAGTACATCCTGCATTATCAGATATGTCCGGGTATCTCCATGAACGTGCTGGAGGATGGCCGCATATATTCGCTCCCAATAACCTTTGGTTTAGTAATGATACTTTTGTAAAACAAACTATGCCTTACTACGATGTGGTTAATTTTGCCAAAAATGTAAAAATACCAGGGTATTATACATGGGGATTTAATGATGAAACTTGCCCGCCAACATCAATGTATGCAGCATATAATGTTATTAAGTCAACAAAAGAAACCGCTGTATATCAAGATTCTGGTCATTGGATGTATGCAGAGCAGAAGCAGGCTTTTAATAATTGGATTATTAAAATGTTGGCTAAATAAATTATTTAGCCAACATTTTCTTAGATACTGTTGCATCCTCCCTAAAAAAGATGCACCATAAACCCGCCTTAGATCGTCCCAAATCTGATTAGAATGAATTATTTCATAGGCTTCTATATTATTCTTGCGAATAATATAGAAGCCAAAAAAGCAGGTATTAATGGCCTGCTTTTTTGGGATTAAAGAATTTCTCAAAGACACCTACCAAACTGTAAACTCTCCTCAAATCATTCCAGATTTGGTTAAAATGTAGTTCAATTGTGGCTAAATGAAAATCAAGGATTACCGTTTTTCACTTCGTTCCAAACGTCTTTTTAAAAACAGGACTGCTGGCTTCATTTCACCGTCTTCCCTAATTTCTACGAGGGGTTTACCAAAACATTATGGTTAGCCATTTATAGCATTTGTAGTGATAATTGGGATATAGAACATTCTCTCAGAAATGGTTGTTTGGACTTTCTATTTTTCTTACGAGAACACTCGTGAATGTCCTAGAACGATAAAGTACGTTCCCGAATAGTAAATACCGTTCCAGAACGGAAAAAACCATTCCGGAACGGTATATTCCTTTGTTTTAAAGGCCTAATTATGAGGTTTTGAGGTCTGTTTGAGACAACTGTTCCATTAATTCTTGTTTGGTTCTATGAAGTTCGTCAATAATCTCCCTTTGTCGATTATTTCGAAAGCTTAGGTCATCAATCTTTTGTTTAGACCTAATATATTCACCTTTTAAATCTTTTAAGGATCTGTACTGCATGTATAAACATCCCCCTAATACTAAGCTTGTTATGATGAGGCCTAACACTGTATTGTTTCTGTCATCTGCTTTGGAAAGTTTGCGGCCTAATGCCATGTATTCATAGTTAGTCATTTTTTATAATTTTATGTGTGTTCAATTTTGGGTTAGATATAATTCTGAATCCAAGAAATTCGGCATAAAGAAGGCCAGAGTGATAACCAAAGTTTAGATTCTCACCTAGTTTAACATTGTATGCGTTAAAAACCTCAGTAGACACTTCATTGCCATGATCAGCTAAAATCTTTTCGATTTGTCGCTTGGTTTCTCTTTGTACTGACGAAAAATCTAGTAGGATGTCATCAAAGGGTTGTGTTTTTAAAGCATGTTTTTGCCTCCTGCAGTCATGAATAACGCCATACTCGTCTCTCCATCGAGAGCAGTGTGTTTTTGTAGCTCTATCCTGATCTGCGATGGGTTCACCGCAATTTTGGCAAACGCGGCCCAGATGGTAGGTTTTTGCTTTTTTTTCTGGAAATTGATCTTTTTTCTTCATATTAGGGATATTTTATTTGTTAAATATCCCACAAGTTAGTAATTTAGATGTATGAAAAAAATTAAACTAAGCAAAATCCAAAAAAATGATCTTGAAGGTGTCTCGCTTCGAGGTAGCCTTTTGGAGAGGAATATAAAGCTAAGAGATACCGACTTTAAGTCCAAAACATTTCACTACTGGAAGATGAATGGTCTCATTTCATTCGTTGCTGAGGGTAAATGGGCTGAAATTAGTTTTATTGAGTATCTGTGGCTAAAAGTGCTGGAGTCGATGCGAGATTTTGGTTGTTCAATAAAGCTGATGCAAAAAATTTATTATGATCAATTTATCAAGGCATATGAAGAAGACCTAGGAAAAAATACACTAATTGACAATATTGCTTTTTTAAAGAGCCTTAGTAAGATTAGGTATCTTGATGAACAGGAAACTTTACAATTAAATCTTTGTGAACAAACCCTGAATGACCCATATATAAATATTATACTTCGAACTGAAATTAGTTATTTCTATCAAATGGTATCTAGGTGTATTGAAAGCGGGACAGAAGCCGGCATAATAATTTATCAAGATGAAACATACGTTATGCTGGGGGATAATGATATGGAAGTAGATAAATCAAGACCGCATATTTATATTCCAATTTCCCATTTCATAGCTGAGTTATTTATTGATGAAGAAAAAGTCAACTTCATAAATCAGTTAAAGTTGTTTAGTGAAGATGAATTGCGACTGGTAAAAGAGCTGCGAAACAACAATATTGAAAGGGTTACTATAGTGTATGATAGGGATGCCCGTAAAGTTACCAAAATTGAATATGATAAGACAGGTTTGATGAACGGTGACAAAGCAAAAGAAGTTATGCGTATACTTGGATTAAAGAATTATTCTACTATCCAACTAAAAACAAGAACAGGAACTTCACTTTCATTTACAAAAACTGAAACAAAATATTTTTAAAGATCCGTTTGCTACGGCTCAGTATAGTAATTGGGTCTCCTCCATTTGAAATGGCGAGGCCTCAACTGAGGAAAAATGAAACCCAGTAATGAGTATGAAAAATTAATAAATGAATTAACGGAAGAAGAATTACTTAAACAATTTGCTAATTTAATAATCGATATTTATTTCGATCAGCCTTATGAAAAAGAAAATCAGCAATAATGCACTTCAAGCAGAGCTTGAAGCACTGTCTACCCGAAAGTACAAAAGCATCTCTAAAGTTAGAGGTGCTGATGCGGTAGTATACACAAGAGTTAGCAGCCAAGAACAAGCCGAAAATAACGGTAGCCTGGAGGTTCAACTTAAATATTGTAATAACTACGCAAAAACCAATAGTATTCAAATTAAAGAATACTTTGGTGGTTCTTACGAAAGTGCTAAAACAGACGGTCGTAAGGAGTTTTTACGAATGATTGAATATGTAAAAAAGCACAAAAATATTTCTTACATCATAGTGTTTAACTATGACCGGTTTTCCAGAACTGGGGCTGCAGCATCACACATAAGTGAAGAGTTAAGTAGACAAGGTGTAACTGTAAAATCTGTAACTCAGGATATAGATACATCTACTGCTATTGGTAGATTACAAGAAAACTTTTTTCATCTCCTAAATAATTTCGATAATCGGTTAAAAAGTGACAGAACCATAATTAATACGAAAGAGGTTATGTTAAAAGGTTACTGGCCTTACCAAACGCCACTCGGATACCTTAATCTTAAGCCAAAGCATAGGGCATGCTTTCATGAGTATGTAATTACAGAATCAGGCAAACACCTTAGGAAAGGGTATCAAATGCTTACCGAAAGAAAATACTTTTATTATGAAATAGTGGATTATTTGATTCAAAGAGGTGTAGAGATATCTACAAAGAACTTTCGGAATGTATTTAGCAATCCTTTTTATGCAGGATATGTTACTGGGAGCCTTGTGGGAGGCAAATTAATAGAAGGTAAGCATCCTAAATTAATTGATTTAAAAACCTTTCTAGCAGCACAAGATGTTTTAAATAATAACCCATTTGTTGGTGTTGCAAAAGTATTTAGACATGATGAGGTTCCACTCAAGATATTTGTAAAAGATGAAGTAAGTGGAAAGCCATTTACTGGGTATACAGCAAGGGGGAATTGGTACTATAAAACAAAAGATGCAGCAATTCCGGTTAATGTAAGTTCAAAGCTGTTAAATGGTCTGTTTGTAAATCTTCTTTCTAAATACGAATACAACCCTACTTTAAAGAAGAAGTTTGAAGCCATTTTAACGAGTGAGCTAAAAAGTAGGTTAAGTGGAAAGGCTAGCGATAAAACGCTATTAAAAAAGAAAATTGCCGAAAAGCAAGGCTTGCTTGAAAAAGCGGAGTTAAAGTACATAAGCGATCAAATAACGGAAGATATTTATAATAAACACGCCGAGCAGCTCCGAAGCGAGATCGGAGTATTAAGTAAAGGAATTGATTCTGCCACACTGAGTAGTTCGAACATAGAAAAAGTAGTTAAAAATTGTTTGGCGATTTCACAAAACCTAAGCCAGGCATGGATTTCAGCAGATTACGAGAAGAAACAGCACTTGCAAAAGATGGTGTTTCCGGAGGGTATTATGTATAACAAGCAAAATGGGGTAGTTCGAACTTCTAAAGTAAACCTAATATTTAACGAAATCCCTTTACTGGTAAGCCTTTGCGCCGAAAAAGAAAAAGGCGATTCTGTTAAGAATCGCCTTAAATCTAATTATGTGCCCAGAACAGGAATCGAACCTGCACTACCTTGCGATAACCAGATTTTGAGTCTAGCGCGTCTACCAGTTCCGCCATCTGGGCCTTTGTATTAGGCGGGGTGCAATATTACAAGATTCTGTGTTTTTTGCCAAAAGAAACCACCATAAACCCAAACAAATAGGGCTTATCGGAGTTGATCCGCTATGCGGTCTAGATATTTCTTTTTAAAATAATAGTCTTTTACCTGCAACAACGCTTCTTTTGTGGTAATACCCACTTGATAGCTTTCCAACAACCCTTTAATAGGTTCAAAAATGTCATCTTCTAATTGTTTAAGTTGTACATGTAGCGCTGCCTTTTGGGAGTCATCTTCAACTTCCATAACCTGCTCGTTTAAATCCATCACTTCCATTAAAAAACTAGGAGGGAGCTGGTATTTTTCGTCGGGTATTAATACCTCATTAATTTCTAAAACGTAAGGGATAAGTAAGGCCTGATCTTTTAATACCCTTAATGCTTTATTAGCTGCCGATGATAATGACAGTGCTTCTGCTTGTTCATCTTCGGAACTATTTGCAAAAAAATCAGGATGGAACTTTTTTTGGAGCATCAAATACTTTTTGGATACCAAAGCGGTGTCTGGGAAAAAACTAACCGGTATGTCAAAAAGTTCAAAATGATTCATAGACATTAAAATTACAACTCCTTTATAAAAACAGGTAATAATCTTTTAAGTAAGCAGCAAAACCAGCAGTGTACTGCTCATTTTCTTTAATAATAATTTGTTCTACTGCATCGGGGCTTGTTACAGCGCTACTTAATATATACATGGCCCTAAAAGGGTCGTGTGCGGGTGTTTGTTGTACCAATGCTTTTTTAAAAATAGTGAGTCCAAATTGCGCGGCTAATTTTTCAAGTTCGGTGGCCCTCGCATAGGGGACAAGCACCGAAAAGCTTCCGCCTTTATCCAGTAGTGTATCAACACAAGTAAACAGTGATGCTAATGTTAGTGTGGTGCTGTGCATGGCCGTGTTACGGAGTGCATCATCACTTTTTAAATCGTTGCTAAAAAAAGGAGGATTAGAAATAATATGCTGGTAACGAGTGCCGCTAAAATTTTCGATGGCACTGTTGTGGACCTTAATATTCCAACCGGTTGCTAATGCATTGCTTGAAGCTTGCGCGGCTGCGGCAGCATCAATTTCGACAGCGTCTATTTTTGCAGCTGGTATTTTTTGCGCGAATAGTAAACTTAAAAGTCCAGTGCCCGTGCCAATATCTAAAACATTTGTAGGGGCATCATCTTTTACATGTGCAGCAACCCAGGCACCAAAAAGGCACGCATCAGTGCATACTTTTAGTGCGCAGTCCGATTGCCAAACTGTAAATTGTTTGAACGAAAAATAGTTGTTAGACATCTAATAGATGCTTAGTCTGCAAAGCTTGCAGCTATGTATTCACTATTTAAGCGGGCAATATTTGTGATGGAAATTTCTTTAGGGCATGTAGCTTCACAAGCACCTGTGTTGGTACATGATCCAAAACCTTCTTTATCCATTTGAGCCACCATGTTTTGTACCCTTGTAGTACGCTCAGGTGCACCTTGTGGTAATAAAGCGAGGTGAGAAACTTTTGCACTTAAAAATAGCATCGCAGAACTGTTTTTACAAGCTGCTACACA
>CAMAQW010000003.1 GCA_945860335.1 Sediminibacterium ginsengisoli
TTCACTCATTGTGGTTAGCGTACCAAAAGGAACATCTCCTTGTGTTGGATTGGTGGTTAAATCGGCACTGAGTGTTACTAAACTATCACCTCTGTTCATTGAACGGTGAAATTTATTACTTCCATAATAAAATACATCTTGGTTGTGTCTACTCAACAATATAGGTGTTTGCCAGTTGTAACGTAGCGCTGTTTCACCTAAATCACGAGAAGGTCTAACCGATTTTCTTTCTTTGGTCACTAAATTTTGACGAGAATAAGCACCAAATTGAGAACCACTATAAATGGTTTTATTGTCTCTAAAATCTACTTGTACTTGCATTCCATCACCTCCATTAATTCCTGTAAATGGATTATGTCCACTATCATACCAATCATAATTTTCTTTGTTCATACTTGACCCATACCAAGTACCATTGTCTTGAAGTCCACCATACACATTATACGGCTTGGCCATATCCACTGCAATATTGTAAAACTGTCCAACAGCAGGCGTATTGGCTTTAAACCAATGCTCACCATCATCATAGGTAATATTACATCCACCGTCATTTCCCAAAATCATGTGGCTATCACGCTTTCCATTCATCCAAACATAGTGATGATCGGAATGCACGTTTTCTTTACCAATTTCTTTAAAGTTTTTACCACCATCGGTACTTAACACTACACCAACACCTGTTAATACAATTTTATTAGCATTGGTTGGGCTTACAAATACTTTACCAAAATAATAGCCATAAGTGCTATATATACCAATTGTTTTATCGTGTGTTTTTTTCCAACTTGCTCCACCATCATCGCTACGGTATAATTCGGCACCATAAATAGGTGTTTCAAATAAAGCGGTATTGGCATCATATAAATAATCCCAAATACAAGTGGGTGCCAAAGTTCCATTTTTTACAGCCTCCTTAATACTAGCAGCTGTATACTTGGAAGGCAGTTGGTTACGAGGCGATTTAACAAATGCATTTAATTTTTTATCATCAAGTGCAGCAAATTGTTCTTTGCTTAAATCTTTAAAATCTCTTAACACGTATCGCGTAGTATCGGTCGTGTTTTTTAATGCCGTTTCTGGTTGATGAAAATTATTATCAACAACCGCAAATACAGTATTAGGGTTTTGAGGATATACGGCTAAACCAATTCTTCCAACACCATCACCATTTGGAAATCCAGAACTTGGTGTATTGATTTGTTTCCAAGTATTACCACCGTCTGTACTTTTATAAATACCACTGGTTTTGCCAGACTCTTCAAAGTTAGAAGCCGTTCTAGTTTTATACCACATAGCAGCATATAATACAGATGGATTTTTTGAATCGATATCTAAATCAACAGCACCTGTATTTGCATCTACATATAAAGTTTGATTCCAAGTTTTACCACCATCGGTCGTTTTGTAAACACCACGTTCTTTATTGGGAGAATACAAATGACCTAAAGCTGCCACCCAAGCTGTGTTTGGCTCTGCTTCATTAATCACAATTTTTCCAATATGATGACTTTCTGGAAGTCCAAGGTAATCCCAAGATTTTCCACCATTACTAGACTTGTAAACACCAATACCAGCATATGATGATCTACTACTATTTACTTCACCCGTACCAATCCAAATAATATTACTTTTCCAATTCACCGCTATCGCACCAATGGTTAAAATAGCTTCTGAATCAAATACCGATGTAAAACTTTGACCATTATTAATGGTATGCCATAAACCACCTGTTGCATAGGCTACATAAAAATTGGTGGGATCTTCTGGGTTAACAGCCATGTCAACAACCCTTCCACTCATTACAGTTGGTCCAATATTTCTAAAGGACGTTCCATTAATGGTTGAAGCTTCCATCAATTTTTTTCGTTGTTCGATAGAAGACAATCTTTCTGAAGCAGGCGTAGGCTTGATTTGTGCGTTGCCAAACAATGCGAATGTTAGCAAAAGGCAAAAACTGAGTATTTTTCTCATAGTGGTACTTATAATTTGTATTTTTAAGTGATTAAATGTAAGAAAATGCGCCTTCTTTTTACCCTTTTTTCTCTATTATTTTACACGAGCCTAATGGCCCAGTGCAAGACTTTTAAACTCACTTCCAAAGGAGACACCATCAATTGCACTGAGGCAAGTGGTGTAAAAAGAGGAAAATGGAAAATAGAGTTCCCTCCCATTAGAGGGGAAAGAGGCTACGTGGAAGAAGGTGTATTTGTAAACGATAAAAAAGAAGGTACATGGCGCCGATTTAATTTAATGGGCGACCCATTAGCCATAGAAAATTATAAATGGGGACTAAAAAATGGTTTGTGTACCTATTTGGTCATCCAAGGTATTGAAAGGGAAGAATCCTGGAAAGCCATTGACCCTTCTAAACCATACGATACCATTGACGTTCAGGATATCAACAATCCAAATATGTACGAAAAGGTGATTGTCAAAACAACGGGTGCCTCCCTTAAGCATGGCACTTGGAAAATATACGACCCTTTCACAGGTCAACGATTAAGAACTGAAAACTGGATACTAGATGTTTTACAAGACCCAAATGCTAAAAAAGAAACGACCAATGATACAAGCGGCGGCTTTCCAAACACAAACATACCAAAATCAAAATCGGACACCGCTGTTAAAAAAGTGATCCCTAAAGAAGTACTAGAATTTCAAAAGAAAAATAAAGGAAAAAAGATAGTAGACGGCAAAACCGGCGGATAAACCCTTATTTGATTGCCATCATAAATTTTTTTGCAAAAAACTGTAATTGATAGTCAATACTATTGCTCCAGTAAGCTTTATTATGCCCTCCAGGTCTTTCGGTATAGTCGTGATCAATTTTATTAGTGAGTAGCACTTGATGGAGAGACCTATTCACATCAATAAAAAAATCTGATACCCCGCAATCAAAAATGATATGAAGCTGACCTGGCTTTAGATTTTTTGCAATTGTCACCACCGAATAATCGGTCCAGTTTTGAGGATGTTCAATGATCGTTCCTAATGATTTTTTAATATCCCAACTATTTGGAAAAGGTCGTATATCTACCCCACCACAAACACTTCCCGCATTTCCAAATAAATCAGAATGTCTAATGCCTAAAAAAAGGCCACCATGTCCACCCATACTTAAACCCGTTATAGCTCGGTGATCTTTATTTGCACTTGTTGGAAAATTCGAATCAATGAAAGGAAGTAATTCTTTGGTAATAAAAGTTTCATATTTGATAGAATCGTTAATGGGGCTATCATAATACCAACTACCATATCCCCCATCTGGGCATACGAGCATAACTTGGTATTGATCTGCTCTATACTGCAGCTGTGGTGCATCTTTTAACCAACTTCCATGATTGCCACTATATCCGTGTAACAAATAAACAACTGGAAATTTTACGCCCGTTTGCAGCTTTGCATTGTCAGGAATCACAACTGCTACTTTGATATTTTTTTGCATGGCATTACTATACACTACAATCGTATCAACACGCGCAGCATTTGAAACAACTACAAAAAAGAAACAAATAAATACGGATACAATATTTTTCATAAGCAGGGTTTAAAATAAAAAAGCCACTTGAAGATAAATCAAGTGGCTTTAATTATAGGTAATCTTTTCTTATTTTTTCTTTTCTTGAGCGGCTTGCATTGGATTTAATCCAAATGATTGACCTCTTCCCATTGTACGTTGCTTGAACAAAGTAAACTTACTAGGCTCTGCACTTACGTTACCCCAGAAATTATTGGTTTCATTGATGTCCGCTGTTTCACGCATTGGATCTAGTTTAATACTCGCTACTTCTTTACGAGACATAAATACGCGAGAAACTTTGTTTTCATTTTTACGCCAAATTTGCGCACCAATACGCTCTGTTTCTTTAGTACCATCTTTGTAGGTAAATTCTACAATGATTGGCATTACTAGGCCACCTTTATTTGCAAAAGTGATTTCGTATAAATGCACATTACTGTAACTAGCTTTTTCTTCGTTAGAAAGCGCTTCTGGTGTACCAAAAGAAGGCATACTATTTTTAGTTTCAGCATCATAAGGCTCAATACCTCTTGCATAACGCCAGTAGAAATCTCTTAATGAAGTATCCGCATCGGTTGCAAAAATGATTGACTTGTCTTCTCTATTTCTAATTTTAGAAATGTCTTCAAAGCTATTAAGTGTTGGTTTATCAATTGACATTTTCATGCCACCTGCTCTACCGCCCATGCCACCACCACGTGGTTGTGCAGCAGCGTCATAAACTGCATGCGCAACTGAATCAATGGCGATATCACAAGCTTCGATGCTATAAAACCAACCTCTCCAAAACCAATCTAAATCTACAGCACTTGCATCTTCCATGGTTCTAAATAAATCGGCAGGTGTTGGATGTTTAAATGCCCAACGTCTAGCATATTCTCTAAATGAAAAATCAAATAATTCTCTACCCATAATGGTTTCTCGTAAAATATTTAAACCAGTACCAGGCTTAGAATAAGCATTAGGGCCAAACTGAATAATGTTTTCACTGTTGGTCATGATCGGCTCTAACTGATCTTTAGGCGCTTTCATATAATCAACAATACCAAAAGCAGGTCCTCTACGAGAAGGATATTTGTTATCAAATAATTCTTCGGTTAAATATTCAACAAAAGTATTTAAACCTTCATCCATCCAAGACCACTGACGCTCATCAGAGTTCACAATCATTGGGAAAAAGTTATGACCTACTTCATGAATAATAACACCAATCATGCCAAGCTTAGTAGCTTCACTGTAAGTACCATCTTTATTGGTACGACCGTTGTTAAAACAAATCATTGGATATTCCATACCATTTGAAGCCTCAATACTTTGCGCTACTGGATATGGATAAGGAATTGAGAATTTAGAATAAGAACGAATCGTATGTGCTACTACTTTAGTAGAATATCTTCTCCATAAATTGTATGCTTCTTTAGGATAGCCACTCATACACATCACTTTCTTGCCTTCAACATAAGTTGGCATCGCGTCAAAAACAAACTTACGGCTCGCTGTCCATGCAAAGTCACGCACATTATCTGCTTTAAAGACCCAAGTTTTTTTAGCAGTGCTTTTTTGCTTTTCAGCATTTTTTGCTTCCTCTAATGTTACTACTTCTACTACATCTTTAGCAGTTTGCGCCGTTTTCCAACGAGCTAACTGTGCAGGTGTTAAAACCTGTGCATAGTTTTGACACTCTCCGGTACCCATAATTACGTGGTCGGCAGGTGCAGTGATAGATACATTGTAATTACCAAAAGTTAAAGCAAACTCGCCTCTACCAGTAAACTGGTGATTTTGCCAACCCTGAAAATCAGAGTATACGCAAAGTCTTGGAAACCACTGTGCCATAGTAAACACGCTGTTACCATCTTCAGGGAACAACTCGTAACCGCCTCTGCCTCTAAATACCAAACGATCAGAAATTTTGTATGACCATGTAATGTTAAAAACAAATTTTTGACCCGGTAATAATGTTGTTGGCAAATCAACACGCATCATTGTTTGGTTGATGGTGTATTTTAAGGCCTTACCTGTAGCATCTGTAATTTTAGAAATAATATGACCATAGCCATTGTCTTTTTTTGCATCTTCTAAAGCTTTAATTGAAGCTTGAGAAACCTGACGAAGTGAACTTCCTTCCTCAAAATCAGCTTTGTTTACGGTACTATGCTCATTTTCGTCAAGCTGTAACCATAAATACGTTAACGCATCTGGAGAGTTGTTAAAATAAGTAATGGTTTCACTTCCCTTTAATAAAAGGTTGGCTTCATCTAGCTCACACTTGATGTTGTAGTCGGCACGTTGTTGCCAATATTTAGGCCCAGGTGCACCACTCGCTGTACGATACTCATTGGGCGTAGATAAAATAGTTCCTAACTGTTCAAACTTATTTCCGTGGTTTGAAGTTGGGTTGTTTTGAATGTTTTGCGCAATGGAAACAGTACTCACTGCAACAAACATTAAAAATGCAAAAAATTGCTTCATAGCATAATTGATTAAAGATGAAAATACCGCTCAATGGCCATTTGAAGAGAAAGTGCAAGAATGCCACCACTGACAATCAATATAATATCTCTTCGGGGAGCCTTTAAAAGCGTAACGAATATAAATGAAATAACTAAAATAGCCATCACAATGAGAATTTGGCCTATTTCAAGCCCCAAATTAAATGCCAGTAGGGCTGGAGCAATATTTTGCTGCATACCAAGGAGGCTTTTTAGGTAAAAACTAAATCCTAACCCGTGAACAAGGCCAAAAAATAGGGCAAAAAAGTAGATCACCGGAAATTTGGTGTTAAAACTAAATTTCTTAACAAACATATTACTAATTGATGTAATAAGTATGGTCACTGGAATTAGAAATTCGATCCAGTTAGTTGAGAAATCTAGGTAATTAAAGACACTTAAAACAAGGGTAACCGAATGACCAATGGTGAATGCGGTAACAAGTATCAACCATTTTTTCCAATCAGATAGTTGATACCGGATACATAAAGCAGCTACAAATAAAATATGATCCATGCCAGACAAATTGGCAATATGATTGAATCCTATTTGTGTATACATCCAAAACTCATGCATAAAAATCAATTTTTAGTTAGACCTTTGTTGTCTAGATTAGGACATTATGGTAAATATACTAATTCATTGGACGCTCACTAGCCTTTTGGCCATTTTGCACCCATTTTTTGTATCTGTTATAGATATCACCCATAATCCAAAAGAGAGAAGTATTGAAATGAGCGTTCGCATTTTTAATGAGGATTTAGAAAAAACCCTTCAAAAATATACAACTACCAAAATAGATATTTTACAGCCCGCCAATAGGATTTTTGTAAATGAAGAAATTCAAAAATACATGTCAAAGCATTTGACGGTTTTAGTAAATGGAACGCCCATCAAATACACCATCATTGGTTTTGAACAGCAAAAAGAAAGCACCTGGTGTTATTTTGAAGCACAAAATATTAATAGCGCCAACACCGTTGGAATAGACTGCGATATTTTATACGATTTAGAAAACACGCAAGTCAATATTATACATGTTAAAAGTAAAGGCACGGAAAAAACCTATAAGCTAGACTACCCTAATAGAACCGCGAATTTTACTTTCTAATCAATCCTCTTCGCTAAGCGTTACAAGAATTTTATCGATACGGTGTTGATCCATATCTACAATTTCAAACGTAAATATTTTCCATTCGAGTGTTTCTCCAGTTTTTGGAATTTTCTCTAATGAATGTATGATAAAACCTGCCAGTGTATCAAACTCCTGATCACCTTGCAACATAAATTCTGTTTTATCAAAGTAACTTAAGAAATCGTAAAATGGAAGTTGGGCATCAATTAAATAAGTACCATCGGCTCTTTTCAAGATTTCATAATCGTGGTCTTCTTCTTGAGGAATATCCCCTACAATGGCTTCTAATATGTCATTAAGCGTAATCAATCCCTCTATCGACCCATATTCGTTTACAATAAAACAGTGGTGAATTTTTGATTGCTTGAAACTTTCTAACACTTGATACGCCGAGTTATTTTCAGGAACATACTTTGCTTCTTTTGCAATATCTCTTACCAATTGTTCGCCATCAGCAACAAATAAATCTTTGAGTGAAACCACCCCTTTAATTTGATCAATACTACCCTCACATACTGGATACATCGAATGCAAACTTTGTGGCATATTGGCCCTCACTTGTGCAACGGTTTTAGTGGACTCCAACCATAAAATATCACTCCGGTGTGTCATCAGTGATGTAATGTTTCTATCACTTAAATGAAATACCCTTTCAATAATTTCTTGCTCTGCTTCCTCAATCGTTCCTTGCTCAGTACCCTCACTAATAATGGCCTTAATTTCTTCTTCTGTTACTTGATTGTCGTTTGGCTTCATACGCAAAATGCGCATGATCAAATGTGAAGAAGCACTTAACAACCAAATAAATGGATACATGATAAATGTAACCGATTGCATCACTACAGATACCGATTTTGCAATGCCTTCTGGATTGCTTAATCCAATTCGCTTGGGCACCAATTCACCAAGTACCAAAGAAACATAGGTCAATAAAATTACAATGATGAGTGTTGCAATTGTTTGTGCATAAGGCGCAATCATCGCAAATTGTGTGAGCCAATTTTGAAGCGGTTCTTTAAATGTACCTCCCGAATAAATACCCGTTAAAACACCCACAAGGGTAATGCCAATTTGAATGGTTGATAAAAATGTGTCGGGATGGTTGGCTAATTTAAGAGCACGCTTAGCATCTAGATCTCCTTTGTCTGCCTGAGCCTCTAACCTTGCCTTACGCGCAGAAACCAGCGCAATTTCGGCCATAGAAAAGAACCCATTAATAAGTATCAGTCCTAGAATTATAAAAATCTCTGTCATTGATGTAGTATCGTTTGATGTATGTCTACTTGGCCAAAGTTACGATAATATATGGGGTTACTTCTTTATCTCTTGTTGCCGGATTTAAAAATGGTAATGTAAGCATACTCACCCCAAAATAAGCGTTTTTGTGCAGAATGGTTGATCCTGGAAATTGTTGCTGAAGTTTGGTAAAGCTCGACGCTTTAGTAATGAGTATTTGCCCTGGCGTCAACAGGCTGCTATCAAATAGGCGTTCAAATGAGTGGTTGCCATAAAAATGAAGGGCCCTACTCTCATCAATCTCGTACAAGTAAACACTATTTTTTGGCAACTTATTTTGATTGATAAAGGCTGCAGCAGAAACACCTAGCTCGTACTTTAAAAGCCTTGGATAAAAAGAAGTATTTAATATAAAATTAACACCTAAGATGGTGTAAAGCGCTAGTGAAATAAACTTTGGCGCTTGCCCTTTATAAAAAAACAACAAGTACAAGAAATAGACAGTACCTATGATGGCAACTATTTTAACATAAACAGGCATGTCAGTAAAAACAAACAGTACAATCATATTTGCAGCAGCCCATAACAATGTAAATATGAATCCATGAAAATAGAGTGCTACTTTTTTAAGTTTCAAAAATCTTTCCGAAAAATAAATTTGATGTAACCCTTTTGCTGTAACTATTGCAGCAAGCGGTAGTACTACAAAAATATAATGCGGCAGTTGCGCCTGACTTCTTGCAAGCATACAATAAGTTAATATAAAACCACCTACGGTAATAAACTCCTCATGAATTTGCAGCTTGAATTTACTTTTTATAAGATCCTTAATTGATAGAACAAGGGTGATTAAAAATATAAATATCCAGGGCAAAAAACTCCACAGCATATTTTCCAATAAAAATGTAAAATGATTCATTTCATTGAATACATTTTCACCGGTATACCTTCCAAAACTTTGGGTCCAATAATAAAAACGAAGTCCCGATTTTATGGGCACGCCATGAATAATTTTTCCTGGTTGTAAATCAAACTGCGTATAGAGCCCAATGCTCATTGGAATAAGTAGTATACCTACAATTAATACGCCTATAATATATTCCCACCTAAAAAACTGCTTCCAATTGCGCTGCAATAAAAAGTGTATCGCAAAACTTACACCCGGAACAACAATGGCAATTGGCCCTTTGGTTAACATGCCAAGTCCAATACCAATAAATGCCATCACAAAATGTTTCCAAGCATTACTTTGGTACCAGGCAGCTAACTGCCAAATACTAAACATCACAAATCCCATGAGCATGGTATCACATCTAACATCGTGTGCCATTAAAATAAATGCTTGTGACGACGCAAGTACCAAAACAGAAAACTGCGCTGTTAGCTCATTGTAATATAAAAGGGTAAACCTGTACACCGACCATAGCGCCAGACCCAAACACAAAATGGAAGGTAAACGGTAAGCCCAGTCATGCACACCAAATAGCTGGATACTTATTGAGGATAACCAAAATAACAAAGGGGGTTTATCTAAATAATCTTTTCCTAAATCATAGAGTTGCAAATAATTACCGGTACTAGCCATTTCCCTACTCATTGAGGCGTATTGCGCTGCATCTATATCAATTAATGGGATACCAAGCATGCCTATTACACAAATAAGGCAGGCAGCCAGTAATGAATAAATAAATAAATTACGAGACATGGCTAACATTTAATGGATCAGATTTTTGATAGGCCCAACAAACAAAATGTCCTATTGCAAATCCAAGCAGCGCGCCAAATATTACATCTAAAGGATAATGAACCCCAACATAAACCTGAGCGTAACAAATAAGTGCCGCCCAAAAAAATAATAGATACTTCCAATTGCCAAAAAAACGACCAAGGGTTACAAATAAAAAAGTAGCTACACCAAAATGATTGGTGGCATGTGATGATGTAAAACTATAGCCACCCGAACAATGATCTAAGAGTAATCTTACTTGGCCGGAAAATAAAGGGTCGGCACAGGGCCTTGGACGTTGTACCCAGTTTTTTATGATACTACTACTAAATTGATCTGTTAGTAAAACCGTGATAAATGCAAATAGCAACCAAACCCAACCATTTTTACCAAAATTGACAAATACAAAAACAATTAAGAATAAATAGAAAGGGATCCAAAAAGTAGATTCTCTAAAAAAAGGCATCAGTGTATCAAGTATTGGATGCGTAGCAACACGATTGATGTATACAAACAAACTTTGATCAATTGATTGCAAGGATTCAAAAAAAGAGGGCATAAACAACTACTTAATAATTAAAGATACTAAGAAATTGAATGCTTTTGAGCTACCAAAATGAGTCTATCAGAGTGCTCGGGTACATATGTATTAAGCTGATAGTCGCCAAAAATTGCCCTGATTTGAAATCCAGCTTTTTGCATAAAAAGGGTAAAATCTTGTAAATTATATTTTCTAACACGTTCTTCAAAAACGCCTAAAACTTTATGAGAAGATGCATCAACAACCTTGATTTCTTTAAATAAATAGAGGTCATCCTGCCATTTTTTGGTGTGAAATATCAAATGATCCATTTGTATCATCGAATCATTACCGTTCGTTTCTTCGATCAATCCAACATTTAAATAATCAATAACCAGGGTTCCATTTTCTTTTAAATTAGCTGCCATTGCATTTATGGCTAATTGATGCTCTTCATGGGTATCAAAGTAGCCAAAACTTGTAAAAAAATTAAAGGCATAATCAAAATGATTGGCTTTAAAAGTTTCCCGCATATCATGGCAAAAAAATTGCAAACCATTGGTTTTCATATCTAATGCTGCTTCAATAGATGCAGGCGACAAATCAATACCTGTAACATCAAATCCGGCGTCAAATAAAGCCTTGCTATGCCTCCCCTTTCCACAAGCGATATCAAGCATTATTGCATGCGGTAACGGCTTCAAATAAGCGAGTAAATTATCTATAAACTGCAAAGCCTCCGTGTTATCACGGTGTTGATACAATATGTGATAATAGCTAGAATTAAACCAATCTGAAAACCAACCCTTTTTGCGCATATAAATGTTTAAAACTCATGCGAAATTAGGGTAAGCAAAGCAACAAATTTGATTTATGTTTGCAGCTTTAATGAATAAGTGATATGGCATTAATTAAAAGCATTTCAGGCATTAGAGGCACTATTGGAGGTGTCCCAGGAGAATCCTTAAGTCCACTAGACATTGTTCGTTTTGCAGCAGCTTATGGTTCATGGCTTTTAGCAAACTCAGATGGCAATAAAAAAGTAGTAATTGGAAGAGACGGAAGAATAAGTGGAGAAATGGTACAATCACTCGTTGTAAACACGCTCATAAGTTTAGGTATAGATGTAATTGATCTTGGCTTAAGTACAACACCAACCGTAGAAATGGCGGTAGTATTTAAGAAAGCCGCAGGTGGCATCATTTTAACGGCAAGTCACAACCCTAAAGAATGGAACGCCCTTAAATTACTCAATCACAAAGGTGAATTTATTAGTGGAGCCGATGGCGCTACCCTATTAGATATAGTAAAGGCAGACAATTACAATTTTGCCAGTGTAGATCATTTAGGTACTGTTACTAAAAATGAAACTGCATTAGACGAACATATCAAGGCTATTTTAGCCCACCCACTCGTAAATGTTGCGGCTATTTCTGCTGGTAATTTTTCGATTGTTGTGGATGCCATCAATAGTTCAGGTGCTTTTGCTGTTCCACAATTATTAACAGCACTTGGCGTACAGCAAATAACGGTTATCAACGAAGAAGTTAACGGCAAATTTGCACATAATCCAGAACCCTTACCAGAAAATTTAAGGGCTTTATGTAGTGAAGTTTTAAAACAAAATGCAAGTATGGGTATCGCCGTAGACCCTGATGTGGATAGACTTTGCTTTGTTTGTGAAGACGGCAGTTTATTTGGAGAAGAATATACACTGGTGGCTGTTGCAGATTATGTTTTAAAAAATAGAAAAGGAAATACGGTAAGCAACATGTCTTCTACCAGAGCGCTGAGAGATGTTACGGAAAAGCATGGTGGCACGTATACGCCAAGCGCCGTAGGGGAAGTAAATGTGGTTACAAAAATGAAAGCAACAAATGCAGTTATTGGGGGTGAAGGAAATGGTGGCATTATTGTACCTGAACTACACTATGGAAGAGACGCATTAATTGGCATTGCCTTATTTTTATCTCATTTGGCCATTGAGAAAAAAACAGTACAACAGCTTAGAAACACCTATCCCGACTATTTTATGAGTAAAAATAAAATAGAACTTACCCCGGGAATTGATCTAGAAAAAATATTTACGAGCCTTAAAGAAAAATACAAGAACCATTCTATCAACACAGAAGATGGTTTAAAAATTGATTTTGAGCAGGATTGGGTACACCTAAGATCAAGCAATACAGAGCCGATCATCAGAATTTACGCCGAAAGTAATTCTCAAAATGTAGCTGATAATATTGCTCAAAAACTAATGAAAGACATCCAGGAAGTGGCTATTTCCATACAATAAATTACAAATTCTTATCTTTGAATACATGGAAAGGATTTACCTAGACAATGCGGCCACTACCCCATTAGACCCTGCGGTACTTGAGGCCATGATGCCTTATATGACAACCCATTTTGGTAATCCATCTTCTATTTATAGTTATGGTCGTGAAACACGCTTGGCCATAGAAAATGCGCGAAAAAAAGTAGCGGCCCTATTAAATACACGTCCATCCGAAATATTTTTTACCAGCGGCGGAACCGAAAGTAGCAATACCGCTATTCATGCTGCTGTTTATGATTTAGGCTGTACACATATTATCTCTTCTCCTATTGAGCACCATGCAACCAGTCATACGGTTGAGCATTTGAATAAAATTGGGGCTGCCACTTTAAGCTATGTAAAGCTTTTGCCGAATGGACATATAGATATTGCGGATCTAGAACTGCTTCTAAAAAATAGTGACAAAAAATGTTTGGTAACACTCATGCACGCAAATAATGAAATTGGCAACATGATTGATTTGCACCAAATTGGTAACCTTTGTAGTGCATACAATGCCATTTTTCATAGTGATACGGTACAAACAGTAGGCCACTTCCCTTTTGATTTAAAAAACACCCCTGTTCATTTTATTACAGGTGCGGGTCATAAATTTCATGGGCCAAAAGGTGTAGGTATTTTATATATACACGAATCCATTAAAATAAAGCCATTCGTACATGGTGGTGCACAGGAGCGTAATATGCGTGCAGGTACCGAAAACTTATACGGTATTGTTGGCTTTGCAAAAGCACTAGAAATTGCTACAGATCATTTTGAAAAAGACAGTGGCTATATAGGTGGACTTAAGTTATACATGATGGAGCAACTCCAAAAAAATATTGATGGTGTAACATTTAATGGGGATCCACTTGGAAATGCTTTATATACCGTTTTAAGTGCCAATTTTCCAGCCTCAAGCAAAAGTGAAATGCTGCTATTTAATTTAGACATTCACCACATTTGCGCAAGTGGCGGAAGCGCTTGTAGCAGTGGCGCTAATGCGGGCTCACATGTAATTAGAGCCATTAACAACAACCCGGATATAACAACTGTAAGGTTTTCCTTTAGCAAACACAACACCAAAAATGAAATTGATGTTGTGGTTGCCAGATTAAAGGAAATGATTTAACTTATTCTTATTTACTAGTGTCTTTAGACATTACTTTACCAGGAATCTCAACAGATGGGTTATACATTGTTTGCATTTGACCAAGTGCTTGCAAATACGTTTCTGCTGTTTGTTTTTCCTGTGCCATATTATCGGCTTTTTGTCCAGATAAAGTATTGTAATAATTTACTTGTTGTTGTAAATCTTTTTTAACGGCTGCACTTACTTTTTGAATGAGCGTTTGATCTCCGGCTAAATAACAAGCTTCTAAAAATAATAGGGAATTTCTATTGTGTAAATTACCCCTGCTGGTTAAGCCATATCCAAAATTGCTTTCATGCATCATTTTGTCTACTTTATTAAGTACCGCTTTTGCTTCTTCTTTTCTATTTTTTGCAGCTAAATCAATAGCAAGTTCTGCGTATGCAGATCTAATACCACCTAAATGTCTTCTGTTTTCTTCATCAAAGTAAACACCTGGCTTATTGGCATTACCAAAAGCAAACTTGTTGGTTAGTTTATCTAGCATCCAATCGGTGTTCACCTTACTATTTTTTACAGGTGCTAAACGGTAGCTCAAACCATCTCTACGTAAATACTGATCAAAGCCAAGCTCTGCGCCAGCATTGGTAAAATAAATAGGGCGTTTCCAATTGTTAGCCGCAATAATATTTAATACTGCAGATTCATTTTTCATTAACGCATTACGTGGTAACGAAAAATCGAGTGAAGACAATACGCTATCAGTAGCATTTACTGTGCCATTTTTGATGGCAGCAGCAGCATCTACAGGAACTGTTACATTTTTAACAGGGAAACTGTAATCATTATCTGGATTGTCTTTACCCACATAATTTTTCATGACGTCGTATAAGTTGTAAAACTTATCGTCAGGCATAGATGCATTTGGTTTGTACTCGATATAATCACGCTTGCTACCTTCAATTTGATCTGCAGACCATATCACATCAATAGCAGGGCTTTCATTTACTTTGTAACGGAGTTGATTGATGTACCAATCGATACCAAGTAAACTATAATTGATAACACGAATATCTTTTCTAATACCTTCTACCTCCTGTGCGTACCAAAGTGGATAGGTATCGTTGTCACCAAACGTAAATAAGATCGCATTGGGCGCACAACTCTCTAAATAATCTTTTGCTAAATCTCTAGCAATTACTTTGTTGCTTCTATCATGATCATCCCACTCCTCACTAGCCATTAATGCAGGTACTGCTAACAAACATACAATCGTTGCAAGTGACGCTGCAGTTGCTTGATTGATTGATTTACTCAATAATTCTTTTACCATCAGTACACCAAGTCCAATCCAAACTGCAAAAGCATAAAAGCTTCCTACATAGGCATAGTCACGCTCACGTGGCTGGTATCCTGCCTGATTCAAATAAAGTACAATGGCGAAACCTGTAAAGAAGAACATCAAAAAGTTAACACCAAAATCTGATTTCTTTTTCTTGTAATGAAAATACATACCAAGTAAACCTAAAATAAATGGAAGCGCAAAAAGTTTGTTGTGCGCCTTATTATTTTTTAAGCTGTCTGGCATTGCAGATTGGTTACCGTATAATAACTCATCAATAGGTGCAATACCTGTAATCCAGTTACCATCTCTTACATTGCCGGCAAATAATCCTTGGTTGTCGTTTTGCTTACCTGCAAAGTTCCACATGAAATACCTGAAATACATCCAGTTTAATTGATACCCAAAAAAGTATTTGATATTATCTACCTGATTGGGTGAACGCTCATAAGTACCATCCTGCAAACGATTAATACCTAAAAAATAAGCATAGTAATCGGCGTGATTTTGATCATTACTTAAATCCCATACACGTGGAAACACCATTTTATCTTCTGCGGCAAAAACGTATTTACGGTCTTCACCTAGCTCAATGTATTTATCTGTAGACTTTTGATAACGCATACCCGTGTTTTTAACATCGATAGGTCTAGCATTAAATTTTTGACCGTATAAGAGTGGAAAATCACCATACTGTTCACGTCCTAAATAACCTACAAGGCTAATTGGATTATCTACGTTGTACATATCTACTGATGGATTGGCACTGCTTCGAATCATGGTAGTTACATAACTACTGTAACCAATTAACATAAATGTTAAACACCAGATACCAAGTCTAAGCATCGACCATCCTTTTGATGCAGCCACTTTTAAACCATACCAAATAACTGCGGCAACTAAAACAAAGAATGTTGCAAACCCTGTAAAAAATGGCAATCCAAAATTATTTACAAAAATGCGGTCAAAAGTACCAGCCGCTTTTACTGTGTACTGAATAACACCTACTTGTACAATTCCTGTAATAGCACAAGCAATCACAAAAAATATATAAATACCTGCGTATGTTTTTTTAGTGCCTTTATTTAAAGATTCGAGGTAATAAAGTAAACCAATGGCAGCAATGGTTCCAAGAAGCATCAGTCCACCAAGTGTGCTATCCATTTCAACACCACGCTCCGGATTTACTTCGGCATTGGCAACAACGAGCCCACCTATAAAAGCAAGAACACCGCCAACGCCAATGATGCGAACAAACCACTTTTTAATGAGTGCATAATTGAAACTGTCTTGTTTTTTGAAATAATAAACCATCACAATGGCAGGAATGGTTAATAGATTTAAAAGGTGAACCCCAATAGAAAGGCCCATCATAAAAAAGATAAATACGATCCACTTATCGGCATCTGCTTCACTAGCATGATTTTCCCATTTTAAAATGGCCCAAAAAACGATCGCAGTAAAAAAAGAAGACAATGCATATACTTCACCTTCAACAGCGCTATACCAAAATGAAACACTAAATGTATACGCAAGTGCACCAACAACACCAGCACCCATTACACTAATGAGTTGAGCGCCAGAAATTGTTTCATTCGTTTTGATGCCCATAATTTTGCGCGCAAAATGGGTAATGGTCCAAAACAAAAACAAAATGGTAAAAGCACTTGCAAGTGCACTCATAATATTAACAGCCTTAGCAGCCGTTAATGAATTATCACCAAATAGTACAATAAAGACACGACCAATAATTACAAATAAAGGAGCTCCCGGTGGGTGCGGAATTTGAACCTTAAAACAACTACTCACAAACTCACCACAATCCCATAAACTACCCCCAGCTTCGGCAGTCATAATGTATACTGCGGCAGCAATCAAAAACACTACCCAACCAATCAAATTATTAATTCTAGTAAAAAGCATAATTCTTCGTTTTAAAAGACAGACAAACATAACTTTTTAATCGTAAAATGTAAAGCCAAAAGGCTATTATTTCGCATTTTAAGATAGTATTAAGGGGCAAAAATCCTTCATCCTGCTTATCTTTGTGGGCTCATGAGTCAAAATAGAACCGTTGCCTTTCATACACTTGGCTGCAAACTTAACTTTTCAGAAACCTCTACCCTTTCTAGAATGCTAGAACAGGAAGGCTTTGACAAAAAAGAGTTTGATGACCTTGCCGACGTGTACGTTATCAATACCTGTTCTGTTACAGACAATGCAGACAAAGAATGTAGACAAATTGTACGCCGCATTCAAAAAAGAGCCCCTGAAAGTTTTGTTGTTATTACGGGCTGTTATGCGCAGTTAAAACCCGAGCAAATTGCCCAAATACCTGGAGTTGACCTTGTGCTAGGGGCCTCCGAAAAGTTTAACCTGGCTTCCCATATAAGCACCCTTTCTAAAGAGAACCCAACCACCATTTGCAGTTGTGATATTGCAGATGTAACTGGTTTTACTGCTTCTTTCTCTCAAAATGATAGAACCCGCTGCTTTTTAAAAGTTCAGGATGGTTGTGATTACAACTGCTCTTTTTGTACCATTCCTATGGCCCGGGGTAAAAGCAGAAGTGATCTAGTGGCAAATGTAGTGGCGCAGGCCAAAACAGTAGCAGCAAGCGGCGCTAAAGAAATTGTTTTAACGGGTGTTAATTTAGGAGATTTTGGAAAAGG
Source organism: Sediminibacterium ginsengisoli (assembly GCA_945860335.1). Classification (GTDB taxonomy): domain Bacteria; phylum Bacteroidota; class Bacteroidia; order Chitinophagales; family Chitinophagaceae; genus Sediminibacterium; species Sediminibacterium ginsengisoli_B. The sequence goes on from CAMAQW010000003.1 coordinate 18,054, forward strand.
ACCCAACGGCGAAAAACATACCGAAAGTTTTTTTGACCTGATACAAGCATTAGATACGATAGAGGGCATAGAAAGGTTCAGGATCTCTTCCATTGAGCCCAATTTACTAACCCCAGAAATCATTGAATTTGTAGCAAAGAGTAAAAAGTTTATGCCACATTTTCATATACCGCTACAAAGTGGTAGTGCCGAAATTTTGGGACTCATGCGTAGACGCTATAAGAAAGAATTGTACCAGGAGCGGGTTGCACTTATTAAAAAAATGATACCCCATTGTGCCATTGGCATTGATGTTATTGTGGGATTTCCTGGAGAAACAGATGCACACTTTAAAGAAACCTTTGACTTTTTACACGATTTAGATATTAGCTACTTGCACGTATTTACCTATTCCGAAAGGGACAATACAAAAGCATTAGAAATAAAACCAGTAGTACCTATTGCTTCCAGAAATGAGCGCAATAAAGCACTTAGGAATTTATCTTTTATGAAGCTTCAATATTTTACAGCACAGCATGTTGGAAACACCCGTAAAGTACTGTTTGAAGACTTTAATAAAAATGGAATGATGGAAGGCTACACAGATAATTATATTAGAATTACTACGCCTTATAGAGCCGAGTGGGCCAATCAAATTATAGACTGGGAAATGCGCTAAAAGCCATACTATACAAGGCTTACATGCGAATGCGGGAATTCCACTACCATCACCTGACCTAAACTTTGAAGTCTAACGTATACCTTCTTTTTATCACTATAGGTCACTACCCCTTCCCTGTCCATAAACACCCCGTAGTTGATCCTGATTTTAGTATCTTCTCTAAAGCCTTCATCAGAAATTAAATGGAGCGTCGCTTCTTTTTCACCAAGATACTTTTTAATCATATCGATTTCTTCTTCTCTTATTATGGCAGGCTTTCCTAAATAAAACACGAAGTTTAAAACACCATCGGTCATTTTTACTTTTGCAGATTCTGTTTCATCTATATGAACAAAAACATAAGACCTAAATAATGGCTCCTCAATAATTTTTTTTCGGTCGGACCACTGTTTTTCCAGCTTTTGTAAAGGACACCAACATTCTACCCCTTTTTTCTTTAGCTGGGTATCAATTTTCTTTTCCCACCTTGGTTTGGTATACAGGGCATACCATTTCTTTTGCTGCTCCATACTTCAATTACTTAAACACAAAACTAGACTTAGCTAGTATCATTTTATTCATCACTTTAACCGTTTCGCTAATTGGCATATCAGATGCAATAGCAGTAAGCCATGCTTTGTAACGCTCTCCTTTATTTTTATCGGGGTTGTTATAAAACTTGCTGCTATCAACTTCCACTGGCTTTACAGACAATGGTTTTGACACTTTTAGTAGTGCGCTATTTTGATCCACTACTTTTTTGATTTTTGTTTGTAGTGCCTGGTAATTCGAAAGATTCAATGGTGCATAACCTTCAGAAGTACTAGCGATCCAAGACAAATTATTTTTTAGTGTCATAAAATTGGCATCTTTTGCTACCCTTTCTTTTTCAGAAGCAATAGCAGATTCATAAACGGCACTCTGGCTCCATAAAAAATAAGGAGCGGTTGCGATTTTATGAAAAGGAAGCGCAGACTCATTGTCTTTTTCTCTTAATTTTAAATACTCATAACTATCTGGTAATACAATATCAGATTCTACGCCTTTTAATTGTGTAGAAGCCCCATTTACCCTGTAAAACATCTGGAAAGTTAGCTTTACAGCACCCATATCTGTGCGGCCACTAAACTGATCGACGGGGTTACCAAAAGGAATACTTCTTTGCACGGTTCCTTTTCCATAGGTAGAGGTACTTCCAATGATTACACCTCTTTTATAATCTTGAATGGCTCCAGCAAAAATTTCACTTGCAGAAGCACTAAACTCATTCACCATTACCGCTAATGGGCCATCGTATAAGGTTCCCGATTGGCGATCACTTAAAATATTAGATTTTCCATCTCTATCTCTTACCTGCACCACAGGACCTTGGTTAATAAAGAGTCCTACCATTTGAATTACTTCATATAAAGATCCACCACCATTGTTGCGGAGATCAATAACAATACCTTTAACATTTTCTGCCTTAAACTTCACAATTTCTTTTGCGATGTCTTCTGAACAACGATTGCCATCTTCTCTTTCGTAATCGGCATAAAATTCAGGCAAATAAATGTATCCAATTTTATCCGTGCCTTCCGTAACAATAGCACTACGTGCAAAGGTTTCATCTAGCACAATTTCTTCGCGAATTAGAGATACTACTTTTACAGTTCCAGTTGCTTTTTTAATCGTAAGCCTTACTTCAGTCCCTTTATTTCCTCTAATAATTTTAACGGCGTCTTCGGTGGCATAACCTACAACATCCACAGGCTCTGCGCTTCCCTGTGCCACTTTTAAAATAACATCGTTGGCATCAATTTCTCTAGACTTCCATGCAGCGCCACCGGGTTGCACCGATGCAATTTTTATACCATTTTCATCTTCACCTAATTGCGCACCAATACCATAAAACCTGCCGCTCATGCCTTCATCAAAAGAACGTTTTTCGATGGGTGGAAAATAATCGGTATGCGGGTCCATAAGGCCTGTTATTGCATTGATAAAAGCCGTAAAACGCTGGTCATCATTAAACGTTTTTTGTATGCGATCAAACCTCTTATTTGTTGCTTTTAACACCTGCTCCCTGGCCATACGCTCAAGCGTAGAATCTGGCTTAGCGACATAATCTTTTTTGCCTTTGTTTTTTTCTCTTTGATCTAAATAATCTGCGTAACGCTCAAGTGCTGCATAGGTTAATTGCTTTCTCCAACGGTCTTTACGAGCAGCTGCCGTAATTGCAAAATCTTGTTTATCATTTTCAATTAGTACCGAATCATTAATATTAAAATTAAACGGCGTTTTTAAAACTTCTTTGTACAATAACATTGTTTCTTGTAAGCGCTTTGTATAAACGGCACTAACAGCAGGAACAAAAGCAATGGGTGCTCCTTTTATTTCATCATCCAAACTTGTTTCAAATTTTTTGAAGCCAGCAATATCTGATTGTAAAAACAATGTTTTTTCCGGATCCAATGCTTTTAAATAGGCAGTGAAAAGCTTTTTAGAAAAGTTATCATCAATAACTTTAGGGCTATAATGTTGCGCTTCCAACAAAGCACCTACCGTTGCGAGTAATTTTTGACGTTGTGTTGGCTGAAGCTCAGGCGAACCGTTACTTACCTTGAATGCAAAAAAAATTGTGCCAAACAAAACAATCCCCCCTAGTAGTAGTCCTTTCCTTGTTTTCATAAATGCTTTAAATTTTTCCATGTTGGAAATATGATAGGAATCAAAAATAGCTGAAAAGGAGTACCAAAAAACAGCATTTAAGCCAAATTAACAAAGGTTTTGATAAGCGGTAACAAAGAAAGTTTAAAATGAGATTTTGTAAAATGCGCAATTACCTTATTTTTGCACTCCTTTAAACGGAGAGCGTAGCTCAGTAGGTTAGAGCGTCAGTTTGTGGCACTGAAGGCCGTGGGTTCGAGACCCATCGTTCTCCCATCAAAATTAAAAACCTATAAGTATCTGCTTATGGGTTTTTTAAATTACCAACACTATGTCTCCTCTTATTCTTTCAATCCCTTTGATATCAGCGTTTATAGGCTGGTTTACCAACTGGATAGCGATCAAAATGTTATTTCACCCCAGGCTTCCAGTAAAAATTTTAGGCATCACTTTTCAGGGTATTTTTCCTAAACGACAAGTACAATTTGCCCAAAAGTTAGGGAAACTCGTAAGTGAAGAACTACTTTCCTTTAAAGATATTGAGGCAAAAATCACGGATGGAAGCAATCTTCAACAGGTAATGCCTCTTGTAGAAACGCACATAGACAACTTTTTAAGGAACAAATTAGCCGCAGAAATGCCAATTATAAGCATGTTTATTGGCGATAAAACCATCGAACAGCTTAAATCCGTGTTTATGAAGGAGTTAGAAAGCTTATTTCCAGTACTCATGACTAGTTATATGGAAAAACTTAAGCATGAGCTTGATTTAGAAGCGATTGTAACCGAAAAAGTAAGCAATTTTAGTTCTGATAAATTGGAAGAGATCCTTCAAGCCATTATGTCTAAAGAATTTAGATTTATTGAAGTTATAGGTGCGGTACTAGGATTTCTAATCGGGATCATTCAGGTGTTTATAACCTGGATTGGCGCGTAATCCCCAATATTTTGCCGTTTACCGATAAAAAAGTGGCCTTTTTAGCCGATTTTAAAACTTTACCCCCAAAAAATTGTCATATTACCGCTTGTCCATTGGATTTATTGAAACCAATAAATTGATGGAACTTTGCATAAATAATTATAAATTAATAAGATGCGTAAAATAATAGTAATAATTACATTATTTGTTGGATTTTGCTTGAACAGCCTTCAAGCCCAATATCCCGGTGCTAGAACAGGCGGTATGCCTACTGGTGCCCAAACTAATATTGGACATTTTTACGGTAAAATCGTAGACAGCAAAACTAACAAGGCGCTCGATGCCATGACGGTACAATTAACCGGCAATAAGTTTGATACCGTAACTAAAAAAATGAAGGAAACTGTTTTAAGTACCCTAATTACCAGAGCAAATGGAGATTTTAGCTTTGAAAACCTTTCTTTATTTGGCAACTATAAACTAAAGGTTTCTGGACTTGGGTTTAAAACACTCGATCAAGCCATCAGCTTTGGTATTAAAATGCCTCAGCCTGGTGCTGCTCCCAATATGCAGCAAATGATGGGTATGGCCGATAAAGATTTAGGTAATATCAAAATAACTGCCGATGCCACAGACCTTGGTAATGTAACGGTAACATCGTCTAGTAAGCCTCAATTTGAAATGGGTATTGACCGTAAAATATTTAATGTAGATAAAAACCTAGTGAGTACTGGTCAGTCCGCTACAGAGATCATGAAAAACATTCCTTCTGTAAACGTAGACATTGACGGAAATGTAACGCTAAGAAATGCTGCACCTACCATTTTTATGGATGGCAGACCCACTACCCTTACACTTGATCAAATTCCTTCTGATATCATTGATAGAGTGGAATTAATCACCAACCCTTCTGCTAAATTTGATGCAACAGGGGGTAATGGTGGTATCATAAACATCGTATTAAAAAAGAACAAAAAAGTGGGTTATAACGGTGGCTTACGAACTGGTATTGATTCACGTGCTAAAGTAAATTTAGGTTCAGATATTAATATCAGACAAGGCAAGGTAAACGCATTTTTGTCTGCCAACTTAAACCAGTTTAAATCTATTAGCAATAGTGCAACTACAAGAGACAATTTCTTTTCTACACCAAGTTATATAAGCAATACCGCAAAATCAATTAATGATGGTGGATTTAGTTTTATAAGAGGTGGTTTCGATTATTTTATTGACAACAGAAACACGTTGTCATTTGCTAGCAACTACAACACAGGAAATTTTGATTCTGAAAACAACCAAAAAGCAGACTCAACCATCAAAGGCATTTACACTTCATACAATCAAATCCTAAGTGGCAATGCATCAAAATCAAATAGTTTTGGAGGCCAGTTAAGCTTCAAACACAACTATGCAAAAAATGGTGAGAGCTTATCTGCCGACTTAAATTACAACGAAAGAAACAGCAATAATACGTCAAACGTTAATACACAAACCTACTTCATCAATAATGCCCTAAAGGGATTCCCATTATTACAACAAACCATTGGATCAGGTAATTCAAGCAATACTACTGCTCAAATAGATTATGAAAATCCAATTTCTGATGATAGTAAATTTGAAATGGGTGCTAGAGGTTCTATTCGATTAAATGAATCTGTTTCCAATCAATTCAGATACAATCCGGTTACTGCGAAATATGATATGATTTCAAGAATCAGTAATAGTTTTAAATCCAATGACCAGGTGTATGCTGCTTATGCTACCTACACATTTAGGGTTAAAAAAATAAACTATCAATTAGGTCTTCGAGCAGAGAGTTCAATTTACACAGGAACACTTTTAACAGCTGCAGGAAAGGATTCGGCAAGCTTTACGGTGAAATATCCTTTAAGCTTAATTCCTACTGCATTTTTAACGTACAAACTATCTGACAAACAAGATTTACAATTTAACTATGCGCGCCGTATTAATAGACCAAATTTCTGGCAATTAATTCCGTATCCAGATTTTTCTGACCCACAAAATATTAGTGTTGGTGACCCTGGCATCAGACCAGAATTTACCAACTCATTTGAATTTTCATATAACAATGCATACAAAAAAGGTGCTAACTTTTTGGCAACCGCCTTTTTCAAATACAGTACCGACCTAATTACAAGGTATGTTTACACTGGTAAAAATGAATTGAACCCATTAGATACCATGCCTGTTTATTACTCTTCATATATCAATGCAGACAATAGTATCATTTTTGGATTGGAACTAAGTAACAAAGTGCCAGTAACCAAATGGTGGGATTTAACATTAAGTGGAAACTTATTTAGTTCAAAAATTAATGCAACCATTCCAGGTCAAAATATTAGTAACGACGCACAGGTAAGTTGGTTTGCAAAAATGAACAGTAGTTTTAAATTAAATAAAACACTTTCCGTTCAATTGAGTGGTGACTACCAAGCTAAAACCATTTTATCTCCAAATGTTGGAGGTGGTGGTGGCCGTGGCGGCGGAGGTGGTGGCTGGGGTGGTATGTTTGGCGGTGGTGCTCAAACGTCGGCTCAAGGTTACAACATGCCTCGATATGGCCTTGATTTAGCCATCAGAAAAGAGTGGACATGGAAAAATGGCAAGAGCGGATCTTTAACGCTTAGCATGAATGATTTTTTAAGAACACAATTATTTAAATCATATTCTGAGAGTAACTTCTTCACTCAAATGAGTGAACGCAGAAGAGATCCTCAAGTACTAAGGGTGAATTTCAATTACCGTTTTGGTAAATTCGATGCTACTTTATTCAAACGTAAAAACACCAAAGCAGATCAGAGTGGTGGCGGAATGGATATGATGCAATAAAATATTTTACGACCGGTGTTAGCGGTTCTTACCCGTTAACATCGGTACAAAAGAAAATATATCAAAAGAGGTTTCTGTAATTGCACCATTTGCGTCTTTTGTAATTCGGATCATTCTTTGTTGGTCCCCTTCCCCCTCATTTACAGGCAACACCATGATGCCACCAGGCTTTAATTGCTCCACCAATTTTGGCGGAATAAAAGGTGCAGCTGCCGTAATTATGATTTTATCGAAGGGTGCATATGTAGGAAGTCCTTCAAACCCATCTCCATAGAAAAATTTAATGGTTGGATATTTTGCCTTAAAGACATAGTCTTTGTGTAAATCGTATAGTTTTTTTTGACGCTCAATGGTATAAACACGAGCCCCCATTTCAGCTAAAATAGTTGCCTGATACACACTCCCCGTTCCAATCTCTAATACTTTGTCTGACTTGTTAATTTGAAGCAACTGCGTTTGATACGCAACAGTATGTGGATGCGAAATAGTTTGACCCTCACCTATGGGAAAAGCCCTGTCTTCGTATGCATGTGTTACAAATGCAGAATCTAAAAAATAATGCCTTGGCACTGCATTGATAGCTGTTAATACAGTTTCGTCGGTGATGCCCTTTTCACGAAGTAGATCCACCATTTGTTTACGAAGTCCCTTATGTACGTGTTTGTCTTCTAATTTTTGCTGCATGATTCACCCTATGCCAAAGACATGTCTTTAATGATTCGTTGAATTTTTTGATCAAGGCTTGCAAAAGTAGCATCATAGGATTCTTTAGATGCCAGTGTTGTATGTACACTAAAATAAAATTTAATTTTAGGCTCTGTACCAGAAGGCCTAGCAGAAATTTTACTTCCATCGGCAGTAATAAATTGCAGCACATTACTTTTAGGTAACGCTAGTTTCCTGGTTTCACCGCTCACTAAATTTTTACCAGTTTGCATGTCGTAATCTAACATTTCTACTACTAATGATCCGTCGATGGCCTGCGGCGGACTGGTACGATACCCTTCCATCATGGCCGCAATTTCTTTTTGACCATTCATGCCTTTTTTGGTAATACTAATAAGTTGTTCATAGTAAAAACCATACTGCATGTATAGCTCGATCATTTTATCAAACAAGCTTTTTCCTTTTGCTTTTTCATAGGCCGCCATCTCACATAGAAGCGCAACGGCGCTCACTGCATCCTTATCTCTAATTTCATTTCCAATCATAAGACCAAAACTTTCCTCACCACCAATTACGTAGTTTTCGTTGGCCTCTTTTTCTTTGATGAGTTCTGCAATCCATTTAAATCCAGTAAGTACATTGTAACATGCTACCCCATTTTGTTTAGCCACCTCATTAATCATAGCAGTTGTTACAATGGTTGATATAACCATATCGTTTGGCTTTGCAATGCCCTTCGTTTTTCTAGCTTCAATTAGGTATGCAAAGGCTAATACAGCTGTTTGATTACCATTCATGAGCACCCACTCACCATTATGGTTTTTGACACCAATACCTACCCTGTCAGCGTCAGGGTCTGTACCTAATAAAATATCGGCATCCAGTGATTTTGCCATAGCAAGGCCCATGGCCATGGTTTCACTTTCTTCGGGATTGGGGTATCCCACCGTAGGAAAATTACCATCAGGCGTTGCCTGCGCTTCTACAATATGAACATTGGTAAATCCAAAACGGGACAATACTTCTGGAACCAGTGTAATTCCAGTTCCATGAATTGGGGTATATACAATAGATAAATCATGCTGGGCTTGAATTACTTCGGGATATACACTTAATCCTTTAACCATATTAATATAAGCCTCATCCATATCACGACCTATGATGGTAATATTGGCTTCACCACCCGTCCAATTTACTTCATCAACACTTGTAATGGCTTCTACTTCCTTTATAACATTTTTATCGTGTGGAGGCACGAGTTGACCACCATCATTCCAATAGGCCTTATACCCATTGTATTCTTTAGGATTATGTGATGCAGTGCATACCACACCTGCTTTACAACCAAGTTTTCTGATAGCAAAGCTTAATTCAGGCGTAGGCCTTAATGCCTCAAATAAATATACTTGTATGCCATTGGCAGCAAAAACACCTGCCGTGGTTTCTGCGAAAAAACGGCTATTATTTCTTGAGTCATGACCAATGACCACCGAAACAGGATCATTACCATAGGTTTTTTTAAGGTAGTTGGCAAAACCCTGCGTAGCCATACCCACCGTGTATTTATTCATGCGGTTGGTACCAACACCCATAATACCACGTAAGCCTCCAGTGCCAAATTCGAGGTTCCTATAAAAAGAATCAGCTAATTCATCTGGCTGCAAATTTGCAATGGCGCTTTTAGTTGCCTGATCGTAATTACCAGAAAGCCATACCGAAACTTTGTCTTGAATAGAATGATCCATAAAATAGTATTGAATAGACTACAAAAATAGTAAAAATTAAGCCTTGGTTTCTACGCAAACACCGTCGATTTCAGTACCGGTAACCAGCACCCGAATATGTTCTTGTAAAGAAGTAGAAATAGACAAACCAACATAGTCTGGCTTAACAGGATATAAACGGTACATCCTTTCTACGAGCACCAATGTTTGAATACTTACTGGATAAAAATCTAGTAAAGGTTTAAGGGCATACAAAAGCGTTTTGCCACTATTTGAAACATCATCCACCAAAACAATATGCGCACCCGTAAATTGTGCAGGAGCACTATATGTAATTGTTGAAGGCATATCCTTGTCTAAACTTGCTTCTAAAATAGTGATCGCACAATGAACATAAGGCGCAATTAATGCAGCAATTTTATTGGCTATTACCACCCCATTGTTTCTGATACCAATAAGTATTAAAGACGCTGTTGCAGGCGCTATATTTTCAGCCAATTCAAGTGCCATGCGGTGCATTTTTTGCTGGGCCGCAGCAGCAGTAAGAATAGAATTGTTGGTTTCCATAGACACAAGATTTAGTATCAAATGTAACAAGAATATTTGCACAATACGAACTGAATCACAACTAAATAAAACAACTTATCTTAGCAGTCTAATTGTGCACCATGGAAATGTTAGCCCCACTGATTTTTTTAGCCCTTTTGGCTACTGCAGGCTTCCTTTTTTACAAAAAGGCCACCCTCATAAAAAAAACCATTTTACTGGGTAAATCCGAGATTCAATATGATCAACCTGGCCGCAGATGGAAACAAGTATTACTTCTTGCGCTGGGGCAAAAAAAGATGTTCAAAAATCCTTTGGTTGCATTTTTACATCTCATCATTTATGCCGGATTTATTATCATCAATGTAGAAGTACTAGAAATTATCATTGATGGCATCACGGGTAAGCACCGTGTGTTTTTACCCTTTATTGGCAACTACTATAGCTTATTTATTAATGTATTTGAGCTACTAGCGTTTGGTGTTACCGCCGTTTGTATTGTTTTTTTAGTGCGCCGAAACGTTTTATACATCATGCGCTTAGCAAGTAACGATTTAGCGGGTTGGCCAAAAACAGATGCGAACCTGATACTCGTTGTTGAAATTGTTTTAATGACTTTGTTTTTTTTAATGAATGCCGCCGATCAAACCCTTCAAGGTATTGATCCTACACATTATCCGGCAACAGGGTCATTTATGATTTCGAGCAACTTAGTACCATTACTAAATCAGTTTTCGTCAACTACCTTGATGATTATTGAAAGAAGCGCTTGGTGGCTTCACATTATTGGCATTTTAGCTTTTTTAAATTACCTACCCTACTCTAAACATTTACATATCATTCTTGCATTTCCTAGTGCATACTATAGTTCCCTGGAGCCAGCAGGAAAAATGAAAAATATGCCATCGGTTCAAAATGAAGTGTTGTATGCCATGGATCCGAGTAAAGCACCTACTGATGCCGCACCACCAGCTACATTTGGTGCCAAGGATATTTTTGATTTGAATTGGAAAAGTTTAATGGAAGCATATAGTTGTACCGAATGTGGCAGGTGTTCTGCAGCTTGTCCAGCAACAACCACAGGTAAATTATTGAGCCCACGTAAAATTATGATGGCTACCAGAGATAGACTCGAAGAAGTTGCGCAAAATATCCATAAAAATTCAAATTTTGTAGACGATCAAAAAACGCTACTACACAATTATATCAGTGTCGAAGAATTAAGGGCTTGTACCACTTGTAATGCATGCGTAGAAGCCTGCCCTGTAAGTTTATCACCACTTGATATTATTATGGAATTAAGGAGGTCATTAATCATGGAAGAAAGTAATGCCCCTTCTGAGTGGAATAATACTTTTTCGAATATTGAAAATAATTTTGCACCATGGAAATTTTCACCAGAAGACCGTGAAAATTGGGCAAAAGAAAACTAATAAGATACTTATGAAAGTAAATACAATGGCCGAGATGATGGCTTCAGGAACAATGCCAGAATACTTATTTTGGGTAGGTTGTGCTGGAAGTTTTGATCAAAGAGCACAAAAAATAACAAAAGCTTTTGCGCTCATTTTAGATAAAGTAGGTATTAGTTATGCCGTTTTAGGTAAAGAAGAAGCGTGCACTGGTGATCC
>CAMAQW010000004.1 GCA_945860335.1 Sediminibacterium ginsengisoli
GCAACACGAATTTTCAATCATCATGGGAAGTGATGGATTTGAAAATATAACGCGCTGGAAAAACGCAGATGTGCTTTTAAAAAAATATGCGTTTTATGTTTATATACGCCCGGGGTTTGAAAACGTTGATACGCTTAGCGCCAATGTTACCATCTTAAACGCGCCGCTCTTAAATATTTCAGCAACGGGAATTAGGGAAAATATTAGAGATCAAAAAACGATTCGTTATCTAGTTCCTGAAAATGTAAGAAAAGAAATTGAGGATCATCACTATTACAAATAAAAAAAGCCTCGCTAAAATTAGCGAGGCTTTTTAATATCAATTAAACATCTACTAATAGAATGTAGACCTATTATCTGTAATTTTTGCAGCCTTTTTTATCGCTTCAAAACCTCTGTATACATTAGACTGAACAGCTTGTAAAAGCGCCGATTGTAAAGCAGCAGCATCTTGCATAACCGCAGTAGCACCAATGTTTTCGGGCTTCACAGCAAATACACCAGAAGTGCCTTCAATAGCTGAGGTGGTTTTGCCAATCAAGGCTTTATTAAATGCAGCGCCAACAACTTTTGGTTCAGCACCAACACCAGGTACAAACGGAGAAGCAAAACTTAAACTATCAACACGCTGTGCTGGAAAACCAGAACTCTTTACAAAGTCTTCTAAAGAAGATCCTTTAAACTTTGATGCTATAATTTGTTTTGCTTTTAATTCATTTCTTACAAGACCTTCAACAAGTGGCTTTGCTTCAGACACACCCATGGTTCCTTTTTCTCCAATTGAAGTAATCATAGCAACAATATAAGCGTCGCCGATTTCGGTAGGCTCAGAAATAGCGCCTACTTTATTATCATACACCCAACGAACCGTTTCTCTACTTTTACCTAAGCCGGTTATTGTAAAGTCGTTTTTCTTAATGTCAACACCATTGAGTATTTGGAGTTTATTTTTAAGCGCATTTTGCTCAAAATCTTTCTGAGACTTACTGCTTGCAACAAAAGAGGCTGCTGCTGTAGAGGCTGCTGTTACTGTTTCGCCGCTAGCAACAATTGCTTTAGATAAATAAGCAATTTTATAAGCTGGTGCGAAATTCTTTTGGTCTAGAACTTCTGTATAGTGGTAGCCAAATTCAGACTTTACAACATCTTTAGTGCCCACTGGTTTGTCAAAAGAAAAATCATTGAACGAGCCAACCATCTGACCTTGAGCAAAATAATCATATACTCCACCCTTTGCTTTACTTCCTCCATCATCAGAATATTTTTGAACAAGTGCATTAAAGTCTGCACCACCCGCTACCGCTATTTTAATAGAATCGGCTAGCTTCTTTGCAACACTGTCAGGTCTAATTTGTTGACCAGATTGTGGATTAACTGTTCCAATTAAAATATGACGAACTTTAGCGCTATCTGGCCAGTTTTTAACACCCACCATTTTAGCTAATACATAAGCATTGCCATCTACATAAGGACCGTAAACAGTTCCTGTAGGAATTTTAACAAGCGTGTCTTTATTAACCTGCTGCATTCTACTCTTACTAAAATAACCATCATAAAAAGGTAAATCACTTCCCACTCTATTTAAGAAAGATGCGTTGTCTGTGGTAGTTTCAAAATCTTGTTTTTTGGAAGAAACCTCTGCTAATACAGTAGCACTATCAGCACTACTAGGAACGGCGCTAAATGAAACATATGCAATAGATCTTGTTTCTTCCTCTTTTTTATAAGCAGATGCATGTGCTTTTACATAAGCAGTAATATCATTATCTGTTACTTTAATCGTACTATCAGCAATACTTGCGTAAGGCACAAATACTACAAACGCACTAGCTATTTGATTATTATCAGCAGCTTGTTTTTCAACCATCCAATTAGGTACATAAGCAGATTTTTGTAATAGCACGCTATATTTATTGCGAATCGCTTGTTCTAAAATAGGTTGAATATAAACCTGATTGATCATTTTGATTTGATCTGCATTTTTGCTTTTTTTAATTTGAGCAAATGCTTTTTTTGCATCTTCTACTTTAAATAAGCCCGTTGCAGGATCTGTAAACTCTTGTTTTAGTGGAGAATTTTCAGAAAATAAAATTTCTGATAATTCTTTAGCCGTTACTTGTAAACCTAATTTAGCACACTCTCCTTCAATTAATAGACGGTCTACTTCTTGATTCCATAATGAACCAATTAGTTGATCTCTTTGTGCACCCTGACTCGCATACATTTTTTCTTGCATTGCTAATTTTTCTTCAAAAGCAACTCTTTCTAACTTTTGACCATTTACTTCACCAATGGTTATTGTATTTGAAAAAGCGCTTCCGCCTCTACCAACACCATCTTGTAATATAAAAGCAATTAAGGCTACAGCGATAATAGTAAAAATGATCCACGTGCCTCTGTCACGAATACTTTGAATAACAGACATAAAAACGAATTATAATAAATAAAATGACCGGCAATTTACCGGAGGGCAAAAATAAGGTATTGCGGCCTTATTTCTATCCACAAACTAAGGGTTAATAAGTAGTATTTTAGGTGGAAAACCGCCTTTTTTTATAAAATTTATGTGAATAGAAGTAGAACAAATAGAGGGGTAAACTGGCTTTTAGGGTTATAAGGCTAAAATAAACTCATTTTACACCCAGTTAATTAACAGTATACAACTAGTGGATACTAAAATATTTATCATTGAATAACCTTGATACGTAAACTAAATTTTGGTTGATAAATTTAAATAAAGGTCTTAAAAACAGTGTATTAAAATGTGTATTAAGGTGTATAACCGGTTAACACTAAAAATATGAGTATGTGTATAAGAAGGTTATTAAGGTATTAACACCCGTAATAGTAATAGTTTATTTAAATAAAAAGGTATTAAATCTATTATTACAGGATTTATTAACACACATTTTCTTAAAAAAAATTAGATGACAAAAAATCAATTGCATCTTGTAATTTCAATCTTATGAAAATATTAAAATTTGTATTTGCTTTTTTAATCCTGTCTTACACAGCAAAAACGCAACCTACTCAAAAACCTCCATTGCATGGAAAAAATTGGATGGCCATCACTGGTAAACCACTTGCAGCAACGGCTGGTTCTATTATTTTTAATAAAGGCGGAAACGCTGTAGATGCAGCCTGTGCCATGTTAGCAGCCACTTGTACGATGTGGGATGTACTTAGTTGGGGTGGTGAAACACAGGCGTTAATTTACAATCCTAAAACAAAACAAGTTATTGCCATATCCGCCATGGGCGTGGCTCCTACGGGTGCAACACCAGAATTTTTTAAAAATAAAGGGATGAATTATCCGCCCGAATATGGTCCATTAGCAGCAACAACACCAGGTACACCTGGTGGAATTTGTTTTATGCTTGCAGAGTATGGAACCATGCGTTTGGAAGAAGTTTTAAAACCAGCGATGCAACTTGCTGCTGGTTATCCAATTGATGCACAAACAGCAAATAGTATTGAACGTGGTAAACAAAGAATTAAAGATTGGCCTTACAGTAAAAAAGTTTTATTACCACACTTAGGTGAAAAAAGAGAAGCGCCGGAAGCTGGTGAAATATTTATTCAAAAAGATTTACTAGCCACTTTACAAAAATTAGTAGAAGCAGAAAAACAAGCACTTAAAAAAGGTAAATCTAGAAAGGAAGCGATTTATGCAGCGTATGATCGTTTTTATAAAGGAGATATTGCCCAGGAATTTGTGCGTGGTTCACAGGAACAAGGTGGTTTAATTACCCTTAAAGATTTAGCCAATTGGAAACCTACCATCGAAACACCTTTACAAATTAATTATAAAGGGATTGATGTTTATAAACTACAATCTTGGACGCAAGGTCCTAGTATGTTACAGGCTTTAAATATTTTAGAAAATTATGACTTAAAATCAATGGGTTATAATTCTCCAAAATATATACATACAGTGTATCAGGCCATGAATTTAAGTTTTGCCGACCGCGATTTCTATTATGGAGACCCGTTATTTTCTAGTCAAATTCCTATCAAAGGCTTACTGAGTAAGGATTACGCTAAAAAAAGGGCTTCACAAATACCTACTAATTTTAATAATCCAAATACAGCCCCTGGAGATCCCTATCCATTTGAAGGAAAACAAAACCCTTATGTAAGTTTATTGGAAAAAAGAGCTGAACTATATAATAGCGATACCGCAACCAGAAAAACAGGGGTAATACCAAGTCATGACGGTACAGAAATAGCTAAAAACGAAGCCCTTAACAATGAATTATACATGGACCGTTTATGGAGGGGAACAACCTCTGTAGAAGCTGCAGATACTAGCGGATGGGTGGTTTCAATTACACCAAGTGGCGGTTGGATTCCTGCATGTATTGCTGGTAATACTGGTGTAGGTATGAGTCAGCGCATGCAATCTTTTGTTTTAGATTCTATTCAAAACCCATTTAATGTTGTGGCGCCCGGAAAAAGACCGCGCGTAACATTAACACCAAGTATGGCTTTAAAAGACGGAAAACCATTTTTATCTTTTGCGGTGCAGGGTGGTGATACACAGGATCAAAATTTATTACAGTTTTTCTTAAATATGGTTGAATTTGGAATGACGGTGCAACAAGCGGCAGAAGCAGCTAATATTAATTCCAATCAACTATGGTTATCACTAGGGGGAAATAAAATTGCCGACAGAAAACCAAAACCAGGTAATATAACACTGAACTCAAATACTCCAGAAAAAGTTAGAACCGAATTAAAAAATATGGGTTACAAACTAAGTTTTGATCCAAGAAGTAGTGGTCCTATTAATGCTATATTTTTTGATTGGAAGCACGGAAGCCTTTGGGGTGGCAGCTCTAACAATGGTGAAGACTATGGTATTGGTTGGTAAACAAAAAAAATAAAATGAAAAAATTAATTGTTTTAGTTGTTACCTTATTTTTTGCTGTAAGTGTTTTTGCGCAGAAAAAAACACCATTTGTTTTATATAATAGCAAAGGAAAAAAAGTAAGCTATAAAAAAATGATTCGTGTGTTAGCACAAAACGATATTGTTCTTTTTGGCGAATACCATAACAATTCGATTGCACACTGGCTTCAATTAAGTGTTACCAAAGATTTATTTGAAAAAAGAAAATTAACACTTGGTGCAGAAATGTTTGAGCAGGACAATCAACCACAATTAAATAATTATTTGCAAGGAAAAATAAATGCGAAACAGTTTGATTCTTCTGCGCGTTTATGGAAAAATTATCCCACCGATTATGCGCCACTTGTAAATTTTGCCAAAGAAAATAATATTCCATTTACGGCCACCAATATTCCGCGTAAATATGCATCGCTGGTTTCTAAAAAAGGGTTTACAGCACTTGATAGTTTAACTGCACAGGAAAAATCTTGGATCGCACCACTACCTATTGCGTATGATTCAGAACTTCCGGGGTATAAAAACATGATTGCGATGATGGGTGGTCATGGTGGCGAAAATCTACCAAAAGCACAAGCCAGCAAAGACGCTACAATGGCACATTTTATATTAACCACAAAGGTGCCCGGTAGCCTATTTATCCACTACAACGGGTCTTATCACTCCGAAAACTACGAGGGGATTGGCTGGTATTTAGCAAAATCCAACCCTTTGCTAAAAATTAAAACCATTACCACGGTAAGCCAAAAAAACATCCATAATTTGGAGGCCGAAAACCTAAATAAGGCCCATTATATTATTTGCGTAGATTTCGATATGACAAATACATATTGATAATCAGCACTTTGTGTTTTTTTAAACAAATTGCGCATAAATACAGCCTTGGTTTGTAAAAACCTTATTCTACATTTATTGGACCGATACAAAGTAACCCCCGCTAAACCAATTAGCTAAAAAATACTAAAAAAATTAGTTTATTTAACAAAGGGGTATTATCTTTGTTATCTATTAGCACGTAACAAGTAAAAACAACCATATGAGTAACACTGAAAAATTAAAGGCGCTAAAATTAACAATCGACAAAATAGATAAAGACTATGGCAAAGGTTCTGTCATGATGATGAACGAACGTAGCCAAGAACCCATGGAAGTTATTTCTACGGGCTCAATAGGGCTTGATAGTGCACTTGGCATAGGTGGTTTACCAAAAGGTAGAATTATTGAAATATATGGTCCAGAATCTTCTGGTAAAACAACAGTGGCAATTCACGTTATTGCCGAAGCACAAAAAAAGGGTGGCATGTGTGCTATTATTGATGCGGAACACGCATTTGATAGTGCTTACGCAAAAAAATTAGGCGTAGACGTTGATAGTTTACTTGTTTCTCAACCAGATTATGGTGAGCAAGCATTAGAAATTGCCGACCGTTTAATATTATCAGGTGCACTAGACGTAGTTGTTATTGACTCGGTAGCGGCACTTGTACCAAAAAGTGAATTAGAAGGTGAAATGGGTGATTCTAAAATGGGATTACACGCAAGGCTTATGAGCCAAGCGCTACGTAAACTTACTGCTACTATTAATAAAACAGGAACGGTTTGTATTTTCATCAACCAATTACGTGAAAAAATTGGTGTCATGTTTGGTAACCCCGAAACAACAACTGGTGGTAACGCATTAAAATTCTATGCTTCTGTAAGATTAGATATCAGAAGAATGACACAAATTAAAGATGGTGATGCAGCGGTTGGTAACCACGTTAAGGTTAAGGTTGTAAAAAATAAAGTGGCACCTCCATTTAGAGCTGCAGAATTTGATATCATTTTTGGAGAAGGTATTAGTAAACTCGGCGAAATCATTGATATGGGTGTAGAGCTTGGTATTGTTCAAAAAAGCGGTAGCTGGTTTAGCTACGACACCAATAAACTTGGCCAAGGTAGAGAGTCTGTAAAAACACTTTTACACGATAATCCAGAATTAGCCAACGAAATCGAAGCTAAAATTAGAGCTAAGGTTATTGAAGCAAGAACTGCTGCGGCAGAAGCTTAATCATACTAAAATATGGGTTATTTGATGGGTTAGTAATAATAAAAATAGCCGTCCTATAAAAAGGGGCGGCTATTTTGTTTATTTTACAAAAAAAACAGGCTTGCTATACCAGATTTTACTTTTTTTGATACGCATCGCGCTCAAAATATTTTGTGTGTCCATTAAAGTACACAACAAAAAAGCCTTACAACAAAAGGGTCCTTTACTAATTGTTGCCAACCACCCCGATTCGTTTTTTGATGCACTTGTAATCGCAGCAAATTGTAAATACCCACTTTCGTTTTTAGCAAGAGGAGATGTATTTACAAAGCCTTGGCATAATTTTTTATTACGTGCACTTAATATGATGCCCGTTTATAGACAAAGAGAGGGCAAAGAACACTTACACAAAAATCAAAATAGTTTTGATGCCAGCGTAGAAGTATTAAAAAATGGAGGTGTTCTATTAATTTTTATCGAAGGGACTTGTTTAAATAAAAATGAAATCCAACCCTTCAAAAAAGGAGCTGCTAGGATATTGCAACAAGCGGTGGCCCAGGGTGTAAGTCCAGCAGTGCTTCCAGCGGTTATTACCTACAATGGTTTTAAGCATTTTGGTAAAAAAGTATTTTTGATGTTGGGATCTCCGTTTCCAGCCACCACGTTTTTTACAACAAATACAAAACAACAAAACGAAGCAAGCCAGCGAAATAATTTTAACAACCATGTGATGGAACAAATGACTTCGCTTTTTAAAGAACCACCATCCAAAAAATACAAACGACCGCTTTATTTATTTCCAATTATTGGTATTGCTTGGTTATGGCACACTCCATTATATATATCCATCAAAACATTTGTAGCATATAAAACAAAGGGCACCGTATTTTATGATTCGGTTTTGTTTGCGCTTCTACTATTTATTTATCCGCTTTATTTAATACTGCTGTTTATATTATTGTACAAAACCGGTGTTCCTAATTTTATGAACTGTTTAATTATAGCCGCACACCCTTTACTTGCTATCATTTATACCCAATCCAAAAAATAAATTAACTACCTTTCTGCTTTAATAAAACGCACATGAAAAACATTAAAAAATTAGGTCCGCGAAAAAGAATTGCACTTGTGGCGCACGATAATAAAAAGGCCGATTTAATGGCGTGGGTAGAACACAACAAAGTCGTGTTGTCTAAACATGAGCTCATTGCAACCGGTACCACCGGAAAAATTATTGAAGAAAAAATTGATAGACCCGTTAAAAAATTAATGAGCGGTCCCATGGGTGGCGACCAGCAAATTGGTGCCATGATTGCATCTGGCGAAATAGACATGATGTTTTTTTTCTGGGATCCCATGGAAGCGCAACCACACGACAGCGATGTAAAAGCACTATTAAGGCTTTGTGTACTTTGGAATATCCCAATGGCCTGTGATAGAGCCACTGCCGATTTTGTAATCACATCACCTTTTATGCACGGCGATTATGATGCCACTATTCCTGATTACAGCGAATATTTAAACAGGAAGATTGTAAAGTAGGATGCAAACAATAAATATCAGGAACTGGCAAATTAGTGACGCACAAGCCCTTGCAGCAGTAGCCAATAACAGAAACGTTTGGAATAGCATTAGAAATGAATTTCCAAGCCCTTACACAGTGATGGATGCACTCGCTTGGATTAAGCATGCCAACGAAGAAAAACCTGTGGCTAATTTTGCCATTGAAATTGGAAACATAGTTGCAGGAAATATTAGTTGCACCCGGCACAAAGATGTATATGCTAAAACAGTAGAGCTCGGATATTTTATTGGTGAAAACTATTGGGGAAAAGGAATAGCAACAGCTGCGGTAGCACTCATGCTTGAGGCCATCAAAAAAAATAAAGAGATCGTGCGCATTGAAGCAAAAATATTTGGAGGTAATGGCGCTTCGGCGCGTGTGCTAGAAAAAAATAATTTTGTGTTAGAGGGAACAAGAAAAAATGCAATTTATAAAAACGGCGTAATCGCCGATGAACAGGTATGGGTTTATTTGGTAGCATAAATTATAAAATTAATTTCCGGTGGCGCTACAACGCAATACCACTATGCTTTATAGCCTTGGTGTTATTTTCATGCTCACAAAAAAAGTATGCCAATCCACGCATAGAAATTGAAACCAAATACGGCGTTATTGTGGCCGAACTATACCCTAGTAAAGCCCCTCAAACCTGCGCAGCTATTTTATCTTATGTTGATTCTGGTTTTTATGAAGACGCTTCTTTTTACCGTGTCTTAAATGTTACCAACCAACCCTCTAATGCCCCTAAAACCGAAATTTTACAAGGCGGACTTTGGAAAACCAATTACATGAAGCTCTATGAAATGAAGGGGATTCCACACGAACCCACTTCTAAAACAGGTATTAAACATACCGATGGTGTTTTATCACTAGCCCGCAATGTACCAGGAACCGCCAACGCCGAATTTTTTATTTGCATTGGCAACCAACCCGGTCTCGACGAAGGCGGCGAAAACGTAGAAGATAAACTTGGGTATGCTGCTTTTGGAAAAGTAATAAAGGGTATGTCTGTGGTTCGAAAAATATATATGTTAAACGATCACGAACAAATGCTCACCCCACCTGTTGCTATCTATAACATCACTAGAAAATAAAGTAAATGCCTTTTACACTTCAAGCACCCTACACGCCAGCAGGTGATCAGCCATCGGCCATTGATCAGCTCACAAAAGGCGTGCTTGAAAATGAGCAGTACCAAACATTACTGGGTGTAACAGGTAGCGGTAAAACATTTACCATCGCCAACGTTATTCAAAACACACAACGTCCAACGCTGGTGCTCACACACAACAAAACCCTTGTGGCACAGCTATATGGCGAGTTCAAACAGTTTTTTCCGGACAACGCCGTTGGATATTTTGTAAGCTATTACGATTATTACCAGCCGGAAGCCTATATGCCAGTTACAGGTGTTTACATCGAAAAAGATTTAAGCATCAACGAAGAGCTTGATAAATTAAGGCTTCAAGCTACCGCGCAATTATTAAGTGGACGTAGAGATATTATTATTGTTGCGAGTGTGAGTTGTATTTATGGTATGGGTAATCCAACCGAATATGAAAACGGCATTGTGCGCATTCATACGGGTCAGGTGGTTTCGAGGCAAGCATTTTTACACGCTCTTATTAACTCTTTGTATACCCGCACACAAGATGATTTTAAACGTGGTTCGTTTAGAGTAAAAGGCGACACCGTCGATATTAATTTACCCTACGTAGATTTTGGATACCGCGTCACTTTTTTCGGCGACGAAATAGAATCTATCGAAAGCATTGAAACCGAAACCAGCAAACGCATTGGTACCATGGACAATGCGGCTATTTTTCCAGCCAATTTGTATTTAGCGCCCAAAGACATGATTGTAGAAGTGATTCACGAGATACAAGATGAAATGCGCGCGCAGTATGAATATTTTATGCGTGTTGGAAAAAAGCAAGAAGCCAACCGCATCAAAGAAAGGGTAGAATATGATTTAGAAATGATTCGTGAACTTGGTTATTGTTCTGGCATCGAAAACTATTCACGTTTTTTTGATAGAAGAAAACCAGGCACTAGACCCTTTTGTTTGCTTGATTATTTCCCCAAAGATTTTTTGTGCATCATAGATGAAAGTCATCAAACCATTCCGCAAATTGCTGGTATGTATGGTGGCGATAGGTCCAGAAAAATGACGCTGGTAGATTATGGATTTCGTTTGCCAAGTGCGATCGATAACAGGCCCCTTAATTTTCATGAGTTTGATAACATGATTGGTCAAACCATTTTTGTGAGCGCTACCCCTGCCGAATATGAACTTGAAAAAACAGGAGGCGTAGTGGTAGAGCAGGTTGTAAGGCCTACCGGCTTATTAGATCCGCCCATTGAGGTTCGTCCAAGCCACCATCAAATAGATGATTTACTCCATGAAATTGACCTTCGGGTTGCAAGCGGCGACCGCGTGCTTGTTACAACACTCACCAAACGCATGGCCGAAGAAATGAACAAATATTTAGCCAAACGAAACATAAAAGCCAAATATATTCATAGTGATGTAGACACACTAGAGCGTGTCGAAATTTTAAGAGACCTGCGCCTGGGAGTAATAGATGTATTAGTAGGTGTAAACCTTTTGAGAGAAGGGCTTGATTTACCTGAAGTTTCTTTGGTTGCAATTTTAGACGCAGATAAAGAAGGTTTTTTAAGAAACGAAAAATCATTAACACAAACTGCTGGCCGTGCCGCACGTAACGTAAATGGTCTCGTTATTTTTTATGCCGATAAAATGACGATGAGCATGCAGCGCACCATCGATGAAACGTCTCGACGTAGAGCTAAGCAAGTTGCTTACAACGAGGCCCACAACATTACACCCACAACGGTTTCAAAAAGTAAGGAGCAGGTGTTTGCACAAACATCGGTACTTGATATTAAGGGTTACGACCCGTCTAATGCTGTTCAACAAAACAGTAACAACACAGAGCGTCAAACATTTGCAGAGCAAGTGGTGTACACAACCATTCCTCAAATAGAAAAAGCCATTAAGCTTGCTAAAAAAGAAATGGATGCCGCTGCAAAAGACATGGACTTTATTGAAGCCGCTCGCCTCCGTGACGAAATGTTCCGTCTACAAAAAATAAGAGAGGAGATGAAATAACCTAATCAAGGTTTTGTAGAAAGTATAGATTTCTTATCTTGTTCTCCAACGATGCTGCCTATGCGCTTTTTTTGGTCTCTATATGTATGGATTACCGGATGGAAAATCCATAAGAACTTTCCCTATCATTTAGATAAGTGTGTACTCATTGTGGCACCGCATACCAGTGCCTGGGATTTTATCATAGGCCTTGCCATTAGAAGTGTAAGGTACTTAGAACACGTTAAATACCTCGGTAAAGACTCTTTATTTAAGGGTCCCTTTGCCTTTATCTTTAAAAACACAGGCGGCTTTCCTGTAGACCGGTTTAACAAACACAATATGGTGGATCAGGTGGTGGGGCTTTTTAATAGCCACGACAAATTTGTGTTGGCACTATCTCCAGAAGGCACCCGCAAAAAAACAGAAAGGCTGCGCACTGGCTTTTACCATATTGCAAAAAACGCTGGTGTGCCCATTGTCATGGTTGGACTCGATTTTGGCAAAAAGGAAGTTACGTTTGCCGAACCGTTTTATACCACCGATAAGGAGGCCGAAGATTTCAAAAAAATCATAACATTTTTTGCGCCACTCCAAGGAAAAATTCCTGCATACGGAATGGCACATCTATTAGACACTTATAACAATAACCATGGCTAATTATCCAACACTCATTGATAAGTTTTGTGCTTTCGAAGCATCACAACCGGATCAATTATTTTTATCTGAACCAGTTAACGGAACGTATAAAAATTTTACTTGGGCCCAGGCAGGTCAGCAGGTAAGAAAAATGGCTGCTGCATTAAATGCAATGGGTCTTGGAAAAGATGATAAGGTAGCGATACTCAGTAAAAATTGTGCGCACTGGATCATGGCCGATTTAGCCATTTCATTTGCGGGTTGTGTGTCGGTACCGATGTATCCAAACATGACTGCCGATTCTATTCAACAAATTTTAGAACACAGTGAAGCAAAAGCTGTTTTTTTTGGAAAACTAGATAACGCGGATCAAATGCGAAAAGGTGTTCCCGAACATTTAATTACCATCGGCTTTCCTTTTTATCTCGAAAAAAATACACAAAACTGGGATGATTTAATTGCCAATCAAAAACCCGTCGAGGGCAATCCTGTAAAGGATTCTAAGGCACTAGCCACCATTATATATACATCTGGAACTACCGGTCAACCTAAAGGCGTCATGCATAATTTTCATGCCATTGGATTTGCGGTGGATAGATTTTTAAATCACATACCTCAAATAAAAAAAGAAACCTTTTTCTCTTATTTACCACTTTGTCATGTAGCAGAAAAAATGCTGGTAAAGTGTGGCGCCATATTTACTGGAAGCACCATTTATTTTGTAGAAAACTTAGATACGTTTAATGCTAATTTGGTACATACACAACCCACTGTATTTTTAGCGGTTCCACGTATTTGGGAAAAAATGCAAGAAGGTGTTTTATCTAAAATGCCACAAAAAAAATTAAGCACCTTACTTAGTATACCTATCGTTTCTTCTGTTATTAAAAAAGCGATTAAAAAGAAACTAGGACTTTCTAAAGCCAGGTTTATTTTTACTGGTGCATCACCTATTAGTGTTGCACTACAAGAGTGGTTTGCAAAACTAGACATCATTATTTTAGAAGCCTATGGTATGACCGAAAACTCAGCGTTATCTCATGCCAACCGTGTAGGGCATCATAAATTTGGAACCGTTGGTCAAACCTATGAAAATGTAGAAGTAAGACTTAGTGCCGAAAATGAAGTGCAGGTAAAAAGTGACGCGTCAATGCTAGGGTATTATAAAGAGCCGCAATTAACGGCCGAATCTTTCGAAGACGGCTTCTTAAAAACCGGGGACGAGGGCTCCATCGACGAAAACGGCTATTTAACCATTACCGGACGTATCAAAGATCAGTTTAAAACCAGCAAGGGTAAATATATTATGCCAGCCCCTATCGAAACCAAACTACTCGAGCACCCGCTTATTAGCCAGGCTTGTGTAGTGGGCTCTGGAATGACGTCGGCGTTTGTGCTTTGTACACTCGCCCCAACCGACCAGGCATCTGAAAGTCTTGGAAGTGATTTGAGCGACTATTTAGATCAAGTGAATAGCAAATTAGACCACCACGAAAGACTTTCTAAAATGGTTATTTGTAAAGAAGAGTGGAGTATTCCAAACGGTCTGCTAACGCCAACGTTAAAAATTAAGCGAAAATCGATAGAATCGTATTATGGAAATAACTACGACGAGTGGCTTAAGGAGGAGAAAAAGGTTATTTTTGTAGCATAAACCCCATCAAAACGCAATTTTTTACCAAAAAACGCGTTTATACATCGACTAACTATCAATAATTTATACTGTTATGAAACTAAAACAACTATTTACAGTAATCGGATTTTCGGCATTGCTGTTTTCTTGTGTGAGCACAAAGAAATTTAAAGAGAGTGAAGCTAAGTATGTTCAATTAAGTGGTTCTTACTTAGATATGCAAGAAAAGTACCGTGCCCTTCAGGATGAAATTAAAGCCATTCAAGCACAGTTAGACAAATCAAAAACTGCGAACGCAGATTTAACTGCAAAAAAAGCGGCATTAGAGCAACAAATTGCTGGCTTAAATGAGCAAGTAGAATTTTTGCGTAAAAATAGCAGCACTGCCATGGAGCAGTTAAAAGATTTATCAGTTATTACTGGTGCACAAGCTGAGAGCATTAAAAAATCTTTAGAAAATATTGGTGCAAAAGATATTTACATTAGAGATTTACAAGGTTCAATTGCGCGTAAAGATTCTTTAAACATGGCGCTTGTAATGAACCTAAAAGGTGCATTAGGAAATTTAGAAGATCAAGACATCAATGTTAAAGTTGATAAGGGTGTTGTATATGTAGACATCTCTGATAAATTATTATTTAAAACAGGAAGCTATGATGTTACTGAGCGCGCTAAAGTAGTGTTAGGTAAAGTAGCAAAAGTTTTAGCTGCACAACCAGAAATTGAATTCATGGTGGAAGGTCACACAGACAACGTAGCAATCAGCACTGACGAATTAAATGACAACTGGGACCTAAGTGTTAAGCGTGCAACAACAATCGTTCGTATCTTACAAAAATCTTATGGTCTTGATCCAAAACGCATGACAGCAGCGGGTCGTAGCGAATACTTACCAATATCTGATAATAGCACTGCAGCAGGTAGAGCAACCAATAGAAGAACAAGAATTGTGGTATTACCTCAATTAGATCAGTTCTTTAAATTATTAGAAAGAAAATAGTCTTTTACTAACCCAATCCTATATTAGAGAGCGCTTCCTACAAGGAGGCGCTTTCTTTTTTATAGATAGGCGCATAAATAAAAAAGCAAGAACCATCTTTGATGGTTTCAATTAAAGATTTGTTGATGTTTTCTGGAACTGCTGGACAACCCCAACTTCTACCGATACCATTTTTTTGTGTTGCAAAATTTTCATTCACATAAGGTGCACCATGAATAACAACGGATCTCGCCAAAGCATGATCGTTTATACCTTTTTCTTTTCCGTCTAGCACCAACGAAAAACCATTTTTTCCGTTGTATGTATTTTTAGTTACAAAAAAACCCAGACTACTTTTTAAACTATTTATTTTGTTGGAAAAGTTTTTTGCAATCGCAGCGCCAGAATTTTTTCCATGCGCCACGTAATCGTAAAAAATTAATTCCTGTGTAATTATATTAATTACAAAAAGTCTTTTTTGTGAAGAAGGAAGGCTAAAGTCTACTATTGACAGTACGGCGCTATTCATTAGTTTGCCATGTGCTAGTAATTTTTCAAAACCCTTTACGGCTAAGTCAAAAGCTTTTTTTGAAAGACCGCGCTGCTCAAGATCTAGTTTTTGGTAGAGCTGTTTGGTAGGAAGTGGTTCTGCCTGGGCGGCATTAGAAAAGGCCATAACTGCCATAAACAGGCATAAAACCAGCCATAAAGGACTGTTTTTGGGCTTATTTGATATGTTTTGTAGCTGGAACAAGCTGCAAAGGTACCGCTTAATACCCCCAGCATCACTATAGCATATGTTAAAACAAAAAAAATCCCGCCTTAGCGGTTAACTATGGCGGGAAAGCAGTTAGCTGTTGGTTAAACTAGCTATATAACTAAGACAACCTTTTATCAATTTCGCTGCATAGAGATGAAAATATTTCTTCTACCGTTCCTTCTCCCTTGATTTTCACCACTTTATCAAATCCAGCATAGTAGTTTGCCACCACTGTTGTTTTTTGTTCGTACTCGGTAATACGTGCTCTGATGACTGTTTCGTTCGTATCATCAGATCTTCCAGAAGTTAAACCCCTGTTTAATAAGCGCTTAACGAGCTCTTCTTCGCTTACTTCTAGGGCAAGTACCAGGCTAATTTCAGTTTCTTTTAAGGCTAAAAGCTTATCTAGGGCAATGCTTTGCGCCTCTGTGCGCGGAAATCCATCAAATAAAAAGCCTTTTGCAGCCGGATTATTGTCTAGCGCCGAGCTAATCATGCCAATAACTACTTCATCTGGAACCAATTGACCCTGATCCATAAAACGCTTGGCTTCGAGTCCAAGGGGCGTTTGATTGGCTATTTCACTTCTTAATAAATCGCCGGTAGATAGGTGTTTTAATCCGTAAGACGCAATCAGGTTTTCGCTTTGCGTTCCTTTGCCACTACCGGGAGGTCCAAATAAAATAATATTAAACATGTTGATTGGGATTCTTGCTTGCAACAAATATACGAATTTGGCCTAATACACAACTAAACCCGCTGCCCTTTTGTTATACCTTTAATTACCAGATCTTGGCAGAATATGAAAAAGACAATCCTTTATTTGTTATGCTTGATAACCGTGCAAAGCTGCAGTGGATCTACGTTACAACAAACACAAACAACCATGGAAGACACTACTAAAAACAACAATCCGCATTTTTCTAGAACCGATACTACTAAAATTACGGTGCCAGAAGACGCATGGAAAAAAATACTATCACCAGAGGTTTATTATATCGCCCGTCAAAAAGGAACCGAAAGACCTTGGACGAGTAAGTTTGAAGATTTCAAAGAAATAGGTACTTATTACTGCGCGGTTTGTGGTAATGCACTTTTTAAAAGCAACACCAAATTTGATAGCGGTTGTGGATGGCCTAGTTTTTTTGAGCCACTTACTAAAACGTCTATTATTTATTTACAAGACAACACGCTTGGGATGAAAAGAACAGAGGTTCAGTGCGGCAGGTGTGAATCTCACCTAGGTCATGTTTTTGAAGATGGTCCGCCACCAACAGGACTCCGCTATTGTATCAATGGTGTCGTATTGGATTTTGTGCCAAAACCAGCTGAGAAAAAATAAATCTACTTTTTCGATATCCGAAAAATTGCGCGGGGCTGCTACTCCCCCGATAAATTTGTTTATTTTTGCTATTCAATTTGATACTATGATTACTACAGGAAGCTCTATCATTAGCATTTATACCGAGATGACACCCAATCCGGAAACCATGAAATTTGTGGCTAACAAATTATTGTATCCAGGAAAAAGTTTAGACGTTGCCGACGAAACACTTGCAGCAGCATCTCCACTTGCAAAAGAGTTATTTAGTTTTCCATTTATCAAAGCTGTTTTTATCGCTTCCAATTTTGTAACACTAACAAAAACGCCTGATACCGATGATTGGCAGGATGTTATTCCAACCATTAAAACTTTTTTACAAGAGTATCTAGAAAATGGTGGTGTTGTAGTGAACGAAGAAGAGGTAGCAAAAATGAAACATGAAGCTACCAATACTGTTAATGCAGATGATGATGATATCGTAAAGCGTGTTAAAGAATTATTAGAAAATTACGTGAAGCCAGCTGTTGAAATGGATGGCGGTGCGATACAATTTAAAAGCTACAATGATGGCGTTGTAAATTTAATGTTACAAGGTAGTTGTAGTGGTTGTCCTTCTTCGATGGTAACCTTAAAAGCTGGTATCGAGGGCATGATGAAGCGCATGATACCTGAAGTGAAAGAAGTGGTTGCAGAGGCCGAATAAAATGAGCCCTGCTACCTTATACCAATCTTTTATAGATGGTTTATTACAAACATCCGCACTAGAATTTATTGCTGTGCTTGCAGGTATTGCAAGTGTATGGTTTAGCAAAAAAGAACAGGTACTTGTGTATCCTGTGGGTCTTATCAATACTACCATTTTTGTTTACTTAAGTTTTAAAGGTCACTTATTAGGTGAAGCCAGTGTAAACATTTACTACACGGTTATGAGTGTTTATGGTTGGTGGTTGTGGACGCGCAAAAATGATCAGCAACAAACAATTTTACAAATTCAGTTTTCTACTAACAAAGAACTTTTACAACAGCTCTTATTTTTTGGTAGTTTTTATATTGTGTTATACACGGCGCTGTATTATTCTAAAGCTTCTTTTGCACCGGGTGCCATTCCTTGGGCCGACGCGTTATCAAGCGCAGCAGCCTATACAGGCATGTGGCTTATGGCCAAGAAAAAAGTAGAAAGCTGGTATTATTGGATAGCCACTAATATTTTTTCGATTCCACTTTATTTTGTGAAAGGATATGTATTTACCAGTGTTCAATTTTTTGTTTTGTTGATGCTCGCTATTGCAGGACTTATCGAATGGCGTAAAAAAGCACAGGCCGTATGAAAGCGAAATTAGCCCTTAAAAAAATAGTAGTGATAGGTCCCGAAAGTACCGGTAAGTCTGCACTTTGTGGGTATTTAGCGGATTATTATAATACCCTTTGGTGCCCCGAGTTTGCTAGAGAATATTTATTAGAAAATGGAACTGCATATACTATTGACGATTTAATTACGATTGCAAAGGGTCAATTAGATGAAGTGCAAAAACACATAGCGGCGCTACAATCACAAATGGATCAAACGGGTATTGTAAAACCACTTATCATTGATACTGATATGTATGTAATGAAAGTATGGGCCGAATATGTATTTGGTACTTGTCCTACTTTTATTTTAGATGAAATAAATAAGCAAGACTTCGATTTGTATTTGCTTTGTAAGCCAGACATACCCTGGGTAAAAGATGAACTAAGAGAATACCCCGACGAAAAACCACGTCAAGAATTATTTCAGATTTACAAAGACATTTTAATCAATCAACAAACGCCTTGGGTCGAAATAAGTGGTGGTTTTGAGGAGCGTAATCAAAAAGCGGTAGCTGCCATAGACGACCTTTTAGCGTACTAATAAATAGCCACAGTATATTTTTTACCAATGGGCAAATAATCTTTGTGTTTTTGTTGTTGAAGGGTACCTATTCCATAAAAGCCAGCAGCCACAAGTAGTTTGGTGGTATTGGATGCATCAAATAGTGGATATCCTTTAATGATACTGTTGACGATGTTCAAAAACATATAAGCCCCACTTCCTAGTTTAAAAAGTACGCCGTTTGTAAACATGCCCGATTTATACCGAGACTGAGGCATACCGGAAATTTCATGGATACTTATTTTTAAAAAACCAAGCCAGGTGGTATCCACCCTAAAGCCACCAAACACAGTAGGTGATTGCTGTGCGCGGTACATATTAATAAGCAAGGAGTCTTTTAAAATGGTTTTTATTTTTCCCTCAATCCACTGCGTGTTGCTAAATCTAAATGTGATACAATCTTTTTCTATCCAGCTCTGAATGGTTCTACCCTTTTCTTTTAATACCAGTGTATTGCCAAGCTGTGCATGCGATATAGCAGTTGTTAATACAACCGTAGCAAATATTCCCACTAAGTATTTTACTACAAACATCTATTTATTTTAATGCGCCATAAAAAAGGAACACACCAAATCCAATGAGTATAACGCCGGCAATTTGATTGATTAAATGTAAGTTTTTAGTGTTGAGTTTTGGCCTTAATTTTTCTGATAAAATAACTTTAACAATATCGGAAGCAAGCACAAATACTAAGCAAGTTACAAATACAATGGCTTTGTAATTGGCTGGATTGCTTGCTGCTGCTGCATCTGCAACAATCGCTGCGGTCCAAGCAAACCAAAATAAAAACACACCGGGGTTTAAGGTATTCATAAAAAAACCAGATAAATATAGCCCCACATATTTTTGCCAACTTAGTTTTTCTTGTATACCGTTTGTATTTTCAGTAATACTTACTTTTTTAAATAGCAGTGTATAAATTCCAAGGCCAATTAAAAAAACACTTCCACCTAGTGCAATTTTATTTTTATGTTCAAGGGCTGTTGCAAAAAGTCCAGTAAAAAAATTACAAAATAATACCAATGAAATATCGGAAGTAGAAACCCCTGCCACAAAGCTTAATCCTGCCCTTCGTCCACTATTGATGCTATGTTTTATGATTGCAAAAATGATAGGTCCCACCGAAATGCTCAATATCAACCCCAGCACTAAACCCTTTATTAGCGGCGCTACCATTGTTTATGTATTTCGTATGAATGTTTCAAATGCATCTAATTGTTTACCTTTTAATACCCTTGGAAATTTGTGCTGTCCGCCTAATTTTCCTTGCGACTCCATAAACTTCATTAACACCTCTTCTTTTAGCACCGTTACGGAAACATCTTGTAAGGCACTTTTTCGTTCGGTGGCATAATCGTCATTAATGGTGCAGAGAAACTGATCAATGGCAGTAGCTAATTCATTTTCATTAACAGTGTCATTGCAGGCAATATACCATTTGTGCCCAAAGAAATTTCCGTGCGGCACGCCGGTTACTGTGTATTCTGGAATGCTAATATTAAATGCATTGCTTACCGTTTCCACGGCCTTGTTCATATTATCTACACTTAAGTGCTCACCTACTAAACTTAAAAAGTGTTTGGTTCTTCCCGTAATAATTATTTGTGCGTTCTCTTTGTCAATAAACTTAACAGTGTCGCCAATTAGATAACGCCAAGCGCCTGCTGCGGTACTAATTAATATGGCATAATCGGTTCCTTCTTCTACTTCATCTATAAGTAGTGCCGTTGCGTTATCTTTTATTTCTCCGTCTTCGTCAAAATTATTTTCATTGAAAGGAACGAATTCTAAAAATAAGTGCTGGCCCGTTACAAGCCTCATTCCTGCTGCGTTTTGATGGTCTTGGTAGGCGATAAAACCCTCACTTGCTAAATAGGTTTCAATGTAGGTAATGGGTTTTCCCAATAATTTTTCAAACCCTTTTTTATAAGGTTCAAAACTCACACCGCCATGACCAAAAAAAGACAAGTTGGGCCAGAGCTCGTGAATATTTTTGAGCTCATATTTTTTTACAATCATTTCGATGCAGAGCTGAATCCATGCGGGCACGCCCACTAAAAAACCAATATCCCAGTTTGGTGCTTCTGCAACAATCTCTTCTAATTTTTTATTCCAATCTTTTTCTTTGGCAATTTTTTTTCCGGGTTTATAAAACGGCTGAAACCAAGTAGGTAGTTTTTTAGCAGTGATACCACTTAAATCACCAGCATAAAATCCGGTTCCTTTTTGAAGTTCTGTACTACCACCAATGGCAAGCCAGCCCTTTGCGATAGACGTGTAAGGAATATTTTTATAGTGTCTAAGCCCCAAGAGCTGTTTTACCATAATGGTTTTATTGCCCGATAATAGTTCGCGTGTTACAGGAATATATTTGCTAGATGCTTCCGAAGTTCCACTACTTAGTGCGTAATATTTAATCTTGCCTGGCCAACAAACGTCCGATTCGCCTTCAATACATCTATGCCACCACTCCTTGTAAATTTTATTGTAATTATAAATAGGTACTGCTTTTTGAAAATCTTTTGCAACCGATTTACTTTTTAATAATGCATCAAAATGAAATGTATTTCCGAATGCCGTATTTTTTGCACGACGAAGTAGTTTTTTTAAAACACGGTCCTGCTCCTTTTTCGTGTTTTTAGGGGATAGTGATAAATCAAATAGGGCCATGTTGCAAATCTAAAGCAAAATGATACAAAACTTGAATAGTGGCCGCATCTTCGTTACTTTTGCGATATGTTAACAGAAACACTGATAGCGGCCACAAAGGCCGGTGCTGCCGAGTTGCAAAGGTTTTTTAATGGAGCATTTGAAATTAGCCATAAAGAGGGTGTCAATAACTTGGTAACCGAGGCAGACCATGCCGCAGAGCGCGCCATTATTGGTGTGATACAGGCTGCTTTTCCGGGTCATTTTATTTTAAGTGAAGAAACAGGAGAAATTATTACAAATTCCGAATACAAATGGATTATAGACCCTATTGATGGCACCGTAAATTTTGCCAACGGTATTCCTATTTGTTGCGTAAGTGTGGGACTCGAAAAAGATGGTCAAGTGATCATGGGCGCTGTTTATAACCCCATTACGAATGAGTTTTATTTTGCAGAAAAAGGAAAGGGTGCTTTTGTAAATGATAAAAAAATTAGTGTCAGCAAAAAAACCAAGGTCATCGAATCCTGCCTCGTTACAGGCTTTCCGTACACGTATTTGGATACGCCCAATGGACCCCTTCAAGTATTTGAAAAATTAATAAGAAAAGGAATACCTGTGCGCAGGTTAGGTAGCGCCGCCATTGATTTGTGCTGGGTAGCAGCCGGTAAATTTGATGGATTTTATGAACATAAATTACAGGCCTGGGATAGCGCTGCAGGTTTTTTAATGGTACAAGAGGCGGGTGGTAAAGTAACCGATTATGCAGGCAATGATTACTCCGTATATCAACCACATTTATTGGCCACCAATGGACAAATTCATGACGAGTTACTTGCTATTATCAATGGCGGACCCGTACAATAAAAAATAAAATATGAGCGAACAAAGAACAGAAATCACCACCCTTGGTGAATTTGGATTGATAGAACACCTTACTAAAAATTTTGAAACGCATAACGCTTCAACTGTTTTATCAGTGGGTGATGATGCAGCGGTGATAGATCATTTTGGAAAGCAAACTGTGGTAACTACCGATTTATTATTAGAGGGTATTCACTTTGACCTCATGTATACGCCGCTAAAGCACCTGGGCTACAAAGCAGTAATGGTAAACCTTTCGGACGTTTATGCCATGAATGCGCAGCCTACACAAATTACCATTAGTATAGGTATCAGTAACCGTTTTAGCGTAGAAGCCATTACCGAATTTTATGAAGGCGTGCATATTGCTTGCGAAAAACACGGTGTGGATTTAGTAGGCGGTGATACTTCTTCTTCACAAAAAGGATTTGTAATTTCGGTAACAGCGATTGGTGAAGTAGCACCTGATACATTTGTAAAAAGAAGTACCGCAGGTGTGGGCGATTTAATTTGTGTGTCTGGCGATTTAGGTGGAGCCTTTTTAGGATTAACGCTGATGGAAAGAGAAAAAAAGATTTATCTCGAAAACCCAGGCGTACAACCTGATTTAGAAAACGAAAGTTATATTGTTGGCAGGCTTCTAAAACCTGAGGCGCGCAAAGAAATCATTACATTTTTTGCCGAAAACAATATTGTACCAACTGCTATGATGGACGTGAGCGATGGTATTAGTAGCGACGTGTTACACCTTTGTAAACAAAGCGTTGTTGGTTGTAGAATTTACGAAGAAAAGCTTCCTATATCAGACGAATCTAGAAAAGCGGCATTTAAGTTTGGACTAGATCCAACGGTATGCGCACTCAATGGTGGCGAAGATTATGAACTACTCTTTACCCTTAAACAAGAAGACCACGATAAAATTACACTCAACGAAGATATTAGTGTGATTGGTTACGTGGTTGATGTCAATGAAGGTTCAAAACTATTAACCAAGGGTGGTAACACTTTTGATATCACCGCACAGGGCTGGACGGCATTTAAAGAAGCCTAATATTAATTTAAAACTATGCGCCCCCGTTCTGGTTACAAAACTGTTTTATTTTTTTGTTGCCTATTTATTTGGGTGCCAATTATGGCGCAAAAAAAATTAGCAGACGCACCAAAAATAGCGCCATCGCTGCTTATTAAGGATTTACAAACCTTGCACAAAATTTTGGAACAAAACCATCCTAGTATGTATTGGTATACGCCAAAAGATAGTATGGATTTTTATTTTTCTAGTGCGCTTGCTTCCGTTAAAGATTCCATGTCGGCGTGGGCATTTAAAAATGTAGTGGCTTCGTATTTGACGAATATTAAATGTGGACATACATCGGTACATTTTTCTCCAAAACTTACAAAGCAGTATGCTAATTATAGGTTTCCGCAGTTTCCATTACAATTAAAGGTATGGAAAGACTCGGCGGTTGTAATTTGGAATTTGCATCTTAAAGACAGCATATTTAAAAGAGGAACTGTAGTTACCGGCATCAATCAGTTACCCATCAAACATTTGGTAGATAGTATGTATGGTATCATAAGTACCGATGGTAACAGCATTAATTTTAAAAGCCAAGTGCTCACTAATAATTTTGCAGGGTGGTATAAAGCCAGGTTTGGTGATGCAGATAGCGTGTACCAGATTTCTTATATCGATAGTGCGGGCAATGCAAAAACATCAAGCATACTAGCTTATGTTCCACCAAAGCCTAAAAAAGACAGTCTACCATCATCAACAGCAATCAGTAAGCCTAAGGCACCAAAAATTGTAGCACCAAAAAAGTGGACGCTCTTAATCGATTCTTCCGCAAACACAGCATTTATGAACCTGAGTAGTTTTTCCGGCTCAGGACTCAGAAAATTCATACGCCAAAGTTTTAGAACCATAAAAACAAGGGGTGTCAAAAATTTAGTGGTGGATATTCGAAACAATGGAGGGGGTAATATCAAAAACTCTACGCGCCTCTCTCAATATATATCAGATCATTCCTTTAAAATAGCAGATAGTGTTGTGGCAAGTAATAGAGGCATGAGCAAAGTGCCGTTCTCTAACTTTTTTAATGTTGTATATTATAAACTTGCTAAAACACTGATTTCAAAAAAAGAAGCGGACGGAAAATTTCATTTCAAAAGATTTGAAAAACATTATTACAACCCCATCACTAAAAATCATTTTGACGGAAGCGTTTATATTTTACAAGGTGGCTATACTTTTTCTGCGTCTACCTTATTTACTTCACCGCTTATGAACCAAAAAAATATTACGATTGTTGGTGAAGAATCTGGTGGTGGCTATTATGGTAATTCTGCCATGATGATTCCTAAAATTAAACTCCCACACTCACAGCTATTATTTAGACTTCCGTTATACCGCCTAGTAATGGATAAAACAAGACCCAAGGGTGGTGGCGTTATGCCAGATGTACTTGTAGACCCTAGCTCTTATGCTATTAAGCAAGGATTTGATATTAAATTAGAGACTGTTAAAAAAATGATTCAGCAAAAAAATTAAGCCGCTACTATTTTAAGGAGCTCCTTGCTATCATTTAAACAAATAAGCGCAGCAGTTTCGCCTATTTGTATAGAGCCACTCATTTCTTTTTTTTGCATTACCCGCGCGGGATATAGGCTGCACATTTTAATGGCCTCTTCAAAATCAACACCCACATATTTCATTAAATTTTGAACCGACTTTAATTGCGTAAGCGCAGAGCCACTCAGTGTTCCGTCCGATTCATATTTATCACCTACAAGGGTGTGCTTATAAAAACCGGTATGGGTTGTTGTTACAGCATCTGTGATGCAAAAGAGGCGGTCGCCCATTATTTTTTTAGCTGTTTTTACAGCATTATAATTTACATGATAACCATC
>CAMAQW010000005.1 GCA_945860335.1 Sediminibacterium ginsengisoli
AGCTTCCTCCAAAAGAAATTGCAGACTTATTATTAGCAGCACCTACACCATCTATTAGTGTGGACGGTAAAGCCAAATACATGCTTGTAATGGAGCGCCCTTCATATCCATTAGTAGAAGAGCTAGGACAAGCCGAATTTAAAATTGCTGGCCTTCGTTTAAACCCAAATAATTTTTCGCCAACGCGTCAAAACTATATCAAAGGGTTAACCATTAAAGATATTGCTACAAGCAAAGCACTCGTGATAAAGGGTATGCCCGCCTCAATTGCAGCACTAAGCCCTACCTGGAATCCTTCAGAAAATAAAATTGCATTTTACAATGTATCAGCAAATGCAGTAGATGTATATGTGATAGACCTAATAACATTAACTTGTCAAAAAATCAATAAAACAGCGGCTAATTTAATTTTAGGATCTAGCTTGGTTTGGTTAGACGATGCAACCCTACTTTACAAAGTGAATGTGAATACAGCAAGTGCTTTGGCCAAAAAGCCAATCACGCCTAGCGGTCCAACCATTCAAGAAAACCTAGGTAAAGCGGCGCCAAGTGTTACCTATCAAGATTTAATTAAATCGCCTTATGACGAATATGTTTTTGAGTTTTTAGCAAAGAGCCAGTTGGTTAAAAATAAAAATGGTATAGAAACAAAAGTGGGTGCGCCTGCTTTAACCAATAGCATTAGTATTTCTCCCGATAAAAATTATATTCTTACAAGAACTTTAAGCAAACCCTTCTCGTATTTAGTAACTGCTGGTGGCTTTGCCTCTTCTATGCAAGTGCTTGACAAAAATGGTGCGTTGGTAAAAACAATTGCACAATTACCTTCTTCCGAAGGAACGCCAAGTGGTTATGATAATGTTCAAAACGCCCCTCGTGGTTTTGAATGGAAGGATGATGAAGCTGCAACCCTTGTGTATGCTATGCCTTTGGATAGTGGCTTCATTAAAAAAGCAGTTCCATTTCATGATGCGGTAATGGCTATTTCTGCTCCTTTTACAGAAGCGCCTCGCGAGTTATTTAAAACTGCGGCTCGTTTTTCAAATATTAGCTGGGGTAACGAAACCCTTGCACTGGTTACTGAGGTGCTAAGAACCAAGCAGCGTTATAAAGTAAGCGTGTATAGTGCTAAAACAGGTAGTTTAAGTACTTTATATGAAAGAAGCATAACAGATGCTTATAGTAACCTAGGTAATCCCGTAACAAGCAAAAATAAATACGGCAAGAGCGTTATTGCTACCCTTAACAATGGCCGTTCAGTATTAATGAACAATACCACAGGTGCATCTGATAAAGGAGATTTGCCTTATTTGTCTATGTATAACCTAGATACTAAAACCAATGAAATTATATGGCGAAGTAAAGAAGATTGTTTCGAATATGTGGCCGATGTATTAGATGCTGCTTCATTAAAAATTATCACACGTAGAGAAACTGAAAAAGAAGTACCCAACTATTTTTTAAAATCTTTACAGGCAAATACTTCTGTTGCGATTACTAATTTTAGTAATCCTTACGCAAGTATGGAAGGCGTTACTAAACAAAAAATCAAATATAAAAGAGCCGATGGTATAGACTTAACCGGTGATTTATATTTACCTAAGGGATACAATAAAGAAAAAGATGGTCCTTTACCTACATTACTTTGGGCGTATCCTCGCGAGTTTACAAGTGCTGCCGATGCAAGCCAAATAAGAGGCAACCAGCATAAGTTTACTTTGTTAAGTTGGGGTTCTCCAGTATTTTATGTAACACAGGGTTATGCCATTTTAGACAATGCCGAAATGCCTATCGTTGCTACTGCTCCGGATAAAAAGCCCAACGACGATTTTGTAAATCAGTTGATTTTAAATGCAAATGCAGCCATTGATAAATTGGTGAGCATGGGTGTTAGTGACCGCAATAAAATGGCAGTTGGTGGTCATAGCTATGGTGCCTTTATGACAGCAAATTTATTAGCTCATAGTAATTTGTTTAAAGCCGGTATTGCACGCAGTGGCGCTTACAACCGTACTTTAACACCTTTTGGTTTTCAAAATGAAGATCGCACTTTCTGGCAAGCACCTCAGTTGTATCTAGATATGAGTCCATTTGCACATGCCAATAAAATTAAAACACCAATTTTATTAACCCACGGTGAAATGGATGACAATACTGGAACCTTTCCAATTAATAGTGAGCGTTTGTATGCAGCTATTAAAGGTCATGGCGGAACGGTACGTTTTGTTTACTTACCATATGAAGCGCATGGCTACAAAGGAAAAGAAAATGTGTTGCACTTATTATATGAGCAAGGACGTTGGTTGGATAAATACCTAAAAGGAAAATAGAAGGGTCTCGCTTTTTTTAATTTTATCCGCCAGATGCAAAAACGTTTGTTATTTGCTGCGTTAGCTTAATTGCCCACTTTGTATATTCTAGTTTAGAAGGGTGTAGGCCATCGTATGATAAGTAATCAGGTTTATTGCCATCGAGGCGGTATGCATCAGTAATATTGATATAATTTGCGCCGTATATCTTTGCGTTTTTTTCGCAAATTAAATTGTAGTTGTCTATTTCAGTTGCAATTTCTTTACGGTCTCTACCTGATGCAAATGGCGTTATACCCCAGTCAGGAATACTAATCACAAAAACTCTTTTGGATTTATTTCCGGTGAGTGTAATGGCCGATTGTAGTAATGAAACAAAAGCCGTTTCAAAATCTTTGATGGGCCTACCTTGGTATTGGTTGTTAACGCCAATTAAAAGTGTTACTACTTGATACACGTTTTTTTTATCGGCGCTTGCTAAGCCGTTTTTTAAATCATCGGCAGTCCATCCATTTTTTGCAATAATTTTAACAGAGTTCATATTAAACTTAGCGCCCTTTAACAATTGAAAAGTTTGATTAGGATAGCTATCCGCTGCATCAACAGATGTTCCAATGGTATAAGAATCTCCAAGTGCTAAGTAATTGATTGAATCGGTAAAGTTATTGGTGATACCAGGGTTAATAGGATTTACATTAGTACTACCAGCCTTTGAACAAGCTATTAACATCCAAATAGTTATGGGAATTAAAATATAATTTTTTTTCATTGGATGTGATCTAATTGGTTTGCTCAATTATACGCCAGCCTTTTTGAGCACTGCTATTGTTTTTTTAAGCCCTGTTTTAGCTACAGTTAACAAATCTTCTTTGTAATAGTTTGGATTATACATTTCTAGAGAAATAAATCCTTTATAGCCAGTGGCTTTTAGATCCTTAAAAATTGAATCGAGTGGAAGTATACCATCGCCCGGATAAACACGGTGTTCATCTCTTAACTCGTTAAATGCAGGTGAGGCGGGTGCGTCATTAAATTGAAATATGGCAATGGTACTACCTTTTAGCATTTTTAATCCATCAAACCCGCCATCACTAATATACATGTGATAAACGTCTGGTATAACCATTGCTTTTGGATGGTTTGCGTCCATGGCAATACCTGCCGCTTGTCCTAAGGTTTTTATGGTAAAATATTTTACAAATACAAGTGCTGGTTTAATGTTAAACTCTTTAATGCCAATTTCTATAATGTCTTTGTATCTATCTGCAACCCATTTTTGATTATAGTTTGGAGAAAGCTCATTGGGTATTGTTTGAATATGCTCGGCTCCAATATCATGTGCCATACGCATACGACGACGTGTTTCTGGTAATGATTTTATAAATAATTCCATGGTGTCAGGAATCGCATTCCATAGTCCTATTACACTGGGCACTTTAAGCCCTAGCTTTTTTATTTGCGCTCCTAGCTCTTTTAAGTTTCCACCGTTTTTTTCATATTCTTCTAGTTCACCATCCCAGGGTTCGATACCGTCATATCCTGCTTCTGCTGCAATTTTTATTTTTTCGAGAAGCGATGCAGGCCTTATGGTTGCTGTATCCAAACAAATTGGCCATGGACTTGCACCATTTTGATATCTCTTTTCATTATTTTCTGTTTTAACAGACGCTGTCAAACTTGAAGCTGGTAAGACGCTTGCCAATAAGCCAATGGATGAACCTAAGCCAATAAAACTTCTTCTTTTCATGCTATGTAATTTTAAGCGAGTACTAATTTTGCAAGTGATTGCCAAAAAGCTGCATATCCATCCCAAAAAACAAAATTGCAGCCCCAATGTGGACAAGGGTCAGAAGTATATGCCAATACTTTTCCAGCATTCGTATTTCTGATAATGATTGCAGGATCTCCAGTTTCTTTATACCTCGCAATAACAATCGAATCTTCAAGTTCTATGGTTTTATTATACCCTAATATAGGAGGACAACCATCTAAATTGAGTGTAGGACATAGTGCTTTACCTTCTGGCGTAATTTCCATCGAAAACCCTTCCGTAGTTTCTACCAAGTCTTCTATATCCAAACATTTCACTGGAAGCATTTCACGTAATCGAGTTCTTCCCCATCCACCTTTACCCAATTCTCCGTTAAAGGAATACCATCCACCTAGAAACATATACCGTCCACCAGCATTCGCATGCTCTACAGAAAGTCTAATTCTGTCAGGGAAAGTGAGGATTTCTTTTCCAAATTTACTTCTATCAAAAAATTTAGGAGAGAGTTGAAAAAGTTTAGCATCTACATCACTAAATATAATAAGGTCGTAGTCAATTAAAATTTGTTCATAATCGCCAGGCCCTAAATTGTTATAAAAATCCCATGCTGAAACTGAGTTTACCTGGTATTCTGGATCTTTTTCTAAAGCCTCTTTTAACCAAACACCATAATTAAAAATTTCCAGTCCTTTTGGGCTATGATGAAAAGGGGTTTCTGCAAAAACGGGACCTGTTAGAATGGCCCAATCACCTACGTAATATACTTTTTTCATAAATTTTATTTAGAGTTTTTTGTCGCTGCTATTTTTATGGGTAATGCTCATTATTTTATTTCCACAAACGGATCTTTATTTAAAAACCCTATCGATTGTAAAAAAGTATCTGTTTCGGAAACTGTTTTTTTGTAGTATTCTAGATTTTTGTAGTTGAAAAATCCATGTCCTTGGCCTTCATAAATAAATAAATCACACCTGCTTTTTACTTTTTCCATTACTTGTTTATAGTACTTGGCAGTTTCTGCTGGAATTAAATGGTCTTTGTCTCCTAAAAATACAATGGTAGGCGGTGCTCCACTTTTAATATTGTGTAGTGGCGAAAAATTCTTGTAAGCTTCTCCAATTCTTTCGTATCCATATCCGCCCGGGCCGTTATCAAATACAGGATTAAATAGTACGAGCGCATCCGGAACACAACTAATTGCAGTGTTATCTGTACTTTCATTGTAATCATTGATTATGGCTGTGGCTGCTGCTAAATGTCCACCTGCAGATCCGCCCGCTGCTACAATTTTTGAAGGATCTATGCCTAACTCGTTGGCATGTTCTCTAATATATCTAATAGCTGATTTTGCGTCTTTCAAAGATTCGAAAGGAGTGGTTTTTTGTTTTTCTCTTACACGGTAGTCAACGAGAACACATACCATGCCTCTTTGGCTAAAATAGAGGGCTTGTTGCTCAAATTGCTTTACGGTTCCATTATTCCACCCACCTCCAAAAAAGAAAACTATGGCTGGCGACTTTTTGGTTGACTCTTTTATTACCGAAGGGTACACCGTTAAATAGAGTTGAGTGGTGTCTATTTTCTTATACAATATTTGATCTTGGGCGAAACCATTTATAAAACTAGTTAGCGTTAAGAACAGTGTAAAAAAATATCTTTTTTTCATGTGATGAAGCGTTTATTTAGATAAACCAATTTTATTTCGAATTAAATGGTAGTAAGCATTTGCATATTGTATCATGCCAATATCATTAGGGTGTGTACCGTCGAGTGTGCTTTCTGTGTTAAAACCAATTTCATTAGCAGTAAGCTGATAGATATTTTTTATGCCCTCTTTTTTCATTTTCTTAAATACATCAGCAGAAATTTTACTAACTGCAATATATTTTTGAGCCATAACGGTATCTAAATTGATGCCTTCTTTGCCACTACAGTGTTCTGTAAATATGATAGGAACACCCGGATGTTTTTTGTGAATTTCTATTTGTGCATGTCGCATTCTTTTTTCAATTTCTTCTGCACTAAATTTTGTCTTGTCCCATAAGTTAGGCATGCAATCTAAAATATATAGTTTGGCGTCTATTTCATTAATGAGGTCAATCATGGCTGGCTCTAGCTGCCCATTCCCCGAAAAACCAAGGTTAATCATTTTTGAATTTAGTTTTCTACCGAGGATATTTGTCCATCCAAGTCCAGGCCTGCTTGCGTAAGCACCATGCATAATAGATGTGCCATAGGCTACAATGGGTTTTTCATTTTGTGCAGGCAACAGTGTACATGTAGAATTTTCTGGAACCCCAATTTCTAACCACGAAACGGCATTGCATAGTGGAAGGTAGAGTCTAAAATATTCAAACAATGCTGGATCATGTATATTTTCAAATTTGTAGGTAATGGTATCTTTAAAATTTACAGTTGCTTTGCTCCAGCTCCAGCTCCCCAAAGGGCCCTTAGCATATAAGTCTACACCACTTACGCCAGTAGCTGGCATTTGCGCCATCGCTTGAGCGCCTTTAACTTTAAGTCTTATATAAATGGTGCTGCTATTTGTTGTAAAGTTGATATACTCGCCAGCAGTATGTTTAGATAAATCCCAGAGTACTGGTCTTACCATACTTTGCGCTTTTTGTGGAAGCCTATCGTAAGGGAAAGTGTATCCATCGTTCCATCCTCTGCCATCAATACATTGCTCTTTCATTTGAGTAGGATCCATCCATTTTATTTGACTCGTTTGCCCAAAAGCAAAGTTTGAAAAGAGTAATAGTGTTAGAATGTATTTCATGGCATTAATTTTTAGTTGTTTTTATTTTTTCAAGTTCTGCAGTTAATGCACGAACTATTTCAGGGTATTTATTGTGTACATTATTTTGTTCGGTAGGATCTTCTTTTAAATTATACAATTGTATAGTAGGCGTATTATTTTTTATAGCCTGATTTTCGGTTGGCGCACTCCACCCACCAGAGCCGCTACAAATTGCTAATTTCCAATCACCTTTTCTAATGGCAAAATAGCCATCTATGGAGTGATGGATGGTACTGGTTCTTTGGTAATTGGTTTTTTTAGATGATGTCAATAATGGCAATAAACTGTAACTATCTTGAGTCGTATTGTTTTGCAAAGGCATGTCCAATATATCGGAACAGGTTGCCATAAAATCTGTGAGACAAATAGTAGCACTATTTGTGCTGTTCGTTTTTACAACTCCAGGCCATTTTACAATAAATGGAATACGGTGTCCACCTTCATAAATATCAGCTTTGGTACCTCTAAATCCGGCACTTGGGTCATGACCTTTTTCAAGTAATTCTTTAAAGTTAGCAGTGGGTGAACATCCATTGTCACTTGT
Organism: Sediminibacterium ginsengisoli; assembly: GCA_945860335.1. Lineage (GTDB taxonomy): Bacteria > Bacteroidota > Bacteroidia > Chitinophagales > Chitinophagaceae > Sediminibacterium > Sediminibacterium ginsengisoli_B. The sequence continues at coordinate 7,428 of CAMAQW010000005.1, forward strand.
AAAAACAATCATCGTTTTTTTATCCAAGTTTTTATCTTTTAAGAACTGAATTAATTGGCCAACTTTTTCATCTGTCATGGCAACAAAATCGCCATAGGCATTAGTGCCTGTTTTGCCTGCTTGAGTATTAGAAGGTAATATAGGTGTATGGGGTGAAGCAAGTGCCAAGTATAAAAAAAATGGATCTTTTTGCTTTGATGCTTTTTCAATGTATTGTATAGACTTACTTACAAAAGAATCTAGCACATCTTGATGTTTAAAATCGTTTCCAATAGGCCCTGCTCTCCAAAATCCTTGCCCACCTTGCTCCTTAATACTATCAATGCTTGTAGCTGTAACGTTATTGCCATTGATATAAACGTAGGGTGGAATATCAAGTGAAGCTGTAATACCAAAAAAATAATCAAATCCAAGTTGGGTGGGGCCTCCATTAATGGGCTTTGTAAAATCAATTTCTCCATTCGATTGTTTAGCCCAATCTAATCCTAAATGCCATTTGCCAATACATGCTGTTTGGTATCCTTTGTTTTTTAAAAGCTGCGCTACCGTTAATTGATCCGGCGTAATTAAAGGCTTGTCATAACTCCACAATACACCATTTTTTAAACGGGTTCTCCATGCATATTGGCCAGTTAATATGCCATACCTAGTGGGCGTACAAACTGATGAATTGGAATGGGCATCTGTAAATGTCATGCCTTCTTTTGATAAGGCATCAATTGAGGGTGTAGTAATTTTTGATTTGGAATTATAAGCGCTTACATCGCCATAACCAAGATCGTCTGTTAGAATGTAAATAATATTAGGATGTTGACCCTTAGCAAATAGCGAGAGTATTAAAAAAGGCAGTATAGTCCAAAGCTTGTAATGCTGGGTTATTTTGAAATTAGGCATCTTACAATTTACGAAATTTGGCTTATAATATAAAATAGTTCCTTACTTAGAATATGACATCATAATTTTAATTAACTTAAATTATAAATGCTAGTAAATTAAGTATAGGTGAAAGCGAAATTGTTTTTTGTACTTATTGTATTGATTTTGAGTAAGGTATCTGCACAAGATAAACCTTCACAAACTTTGCGTGGATCCATCATTGATAAATCTATTAAAGCACATCTTGCAGGTGCAACAGTTGAACTGACCGGCGGCATTAACAAGCAAACTATTGCTAATAATGACGGAGTATTTAAATTCGAATTTATTCCTGTAGGACGATATACTATTAGAATTAGTTACATAGGTTATAAGTCAATTACGATTCCCAATATAGCATTAGAGTCGGGTAAAGAAACCTATTTATCACTTGAGATGGAAGAGGATGTGAATAATTATAAAGAAGTTATTGTACAGAGTGGACAAAATAAAACACGGCCCATTAACGATGCTGCAATGGTTAGTGGTAGAATGTTTAGTGTAGAAGAAACCAGAAGATTTGCTGCTGGATTAAATGATCCTTCAAGGATTGCAGCTTCCTTTCCAGGAGTATCTAGTAGTGGCGATAACAATGCGCTGAGCATTAGAGGAAATTCATCCAATGGATTGTTGTGGAGAATGGAGGGGGTAGAAATTTCAAATCCAAATCACTTTGCGCGAGTAGGGACTTCTGGTGGGGGTATTTCTATATTAAGCGCACAATTATTGGCAAATTCAGATTTTTTGACTGGGGCTTTCCCATCAGAGTATGGTAATGCGCTTTCTGGGGTATTTGATATTCATTTACGCAAAGGGAATAACAATAAAAGAGAGCATAGTTATTCTGCAAGTACAATTGGTATTGACCTAACAACAGAAGGTTATTTCAAAAAAGGAAGTAAGGGCTCTTATTTAATCAATTACCGGTATGGATTTTTAACTTTAATGGAGCAGTTAGGATTTAAAATTAGTGATGCTAGTACTAGGTTTCAAGATCTTTCTTATCATATTAATTTGCCTACAAAAAGCGCTGGTACTTTTTCATTTTTTGGTTTTGGGGGAATGAGTCGACAGCATAGAATTGCATTAAATGATTCATTCAATTTCATTCAAAAGCCTTCCACAAGAAACGGCGCTCTAGATCTAAGTAATACTGGTGCCGTAGGTCTTGTTCATACTATTCGTATAGGTAATAAAACATCACTTAATACTATTTACAGCACTAACGGAACAAATTATAGAGAAGAAGATAATTTCTATAATAAAATTAATGGACCCCTTATTGTCACCAGAAACAATAAGTTTAGAGAGGCAAGTGCTATTTTATCGATTGTGGCTACACATAAAATCAATAAGAAAAATGTATTAAAAATTGGCTTCAATACGAATGGAAAAAACTTTTTCTTGAATCAGCTCGAAGCAGTTAGTAATATTCTTAGAGACAAAGTGAAAGAAGAAGGGAGTACTCGATTAAGTCAATATTTTATGCAATGGAAATGGGACCCCTCTAATAAAATCAGGTTTCAGATGGGGATGCATGGACAATATTTTTTACTCAACAAAAGTTCTGCGATAGAGCCAAGAATAGGTGTGCGCGTACAAACTGGAAAAAAACAATTTTTTTCTATGGGGTATGGCATGCATTCCCAAATACAACCTTTGGGCAATTATTTTGCCAGAATAAAAGTTGGTAATGACTCTATTCAGCCCAATAAGAATTTAGATTTTAGCAAAGCGCAACATTTTGTTGCTGGTTATAGTTTTCAATTCGGACAAAATTGGAACTTAAAATTAGAGGCCTATTATCAATCACTATATAATATTCCTGTTTCTGCAACCGGCCCTTCTAGTTTTAGTTTAATTAATCAAGAAGATAATTATGTAATAGCAGCTTTAAATAATAGCGGCAGGGGTAAGAATTATGGAGTTGAATTGACCCTAGAGCGGTTTTGGAATGATCAATTTTATTTTTTGAGTACATTAAGCTTGTATCAATCTAAATATCTAGCATCCGATTTGATTTGGAGAAATACCCGCTTCAATTCCAATAGTATTTTTTCTATTACAACTGGAAAAGAATGGAATTTACGTACAAAAAAAGCCTCTACAATTGCAATAGATTTAAAAATCACAAACTATGGAGGCGTTAGAGTTACGCCTATTAATCTTCCACAATCAATAATTAGGAGAACAACAGTGCTTGATAATAACCGAATTTATGAAGACAAGCTGCCAAATATTTTTCGAATAGATTTGCAAATGCAATGGAAGATAAATTACACAAAAATGACAGGGAGTTTTATTGCAGGTGTACAAAATCTAACAAACCGAAAAAACCCAATTAGTCAATCTTATGATCCCGTAATGAGTGGTATAAGATATAATTATCTGCTTGGATTAATTCCTGTAATTGGATATAAAATTGACTTTTAAATCTAAAAATACACATGCAAAAATTTAAACCCTATACACTGCTATTTATTTTTTTATCGCTCTCTATGTTCTCACTCGGTCAAGAAAGGTATAAAATACGTGCAGGAGATCCTAATGGTATTAATAAGTGGTACATGGGTAGGCAAATTGCACATGTAATGAGTCATTACGGAATAGATTGGCTCGAAAGAGAGGAAAGAGAAATGGAAGAAAACACCTCTCTGTTATTAAAAAATTTAGCTGTAAAGCCAGGTATGGTTGTTGCAGATATAGGAGCGGGCAGTGGCTATCATAGTGCCCTACTTTCAAGAATGGTGGGAACGGGAAAAGTGTTTGCAGTGGATGTGGAGCCTGAAATGATTGCATATTTAAACGCCAGGATCAAGCAGGAAAAATTGTCACATATTGTGCCTGTATTAAGTACAGAACAAAAAGTGTCTTTGCCTGAAAGTACCATTGATATGATGCTACTTGTAGATGTATATCATGAATTTTCTTTTCCGTACGAAATGGCCTTATCTATGCGGGCTGCTTTAAAGCCGGGTGGTAAATTAGTGTTGGTAGAATTTAGGGCCGAAGACCCAACTGTGCCCATTAAAACCATCCACAAAATGAGTGAAGCGCAGGCTATTAAAGAGTTTAAAGCAGCAGGCTTTGCATTTGATAAAAATATAGATAATCTGCCATGGCAACATTGTATGGTGTTTACAAAGCAGTAATTTTGCCGTATGAAAGCACTCGTTTGTACAACGCCTCGTCAGTTTGATTATATCAATACTGAAATGCCTATAACGGCCGAGGGGGAAACGCTTTTAAAAATAGAACGCATTGGTATTTGCGGAACGGATTTACATGCTTTTGAAGGAACGCAACCTTATTTTAATTATCCACGCATTTTAGGACATGAACTTGCAGCTACAATTGTAGAAACAAAAGCTATTGGATTTACTGCGGATGATAAGGTTACAATAATTCCATACATGCATTGTGGAAATTGTACCGCTTGTAATAGCGGTAAAAATAATTGCTGCGTTAACATGCGTGTTTTTGGTGTTCATATAGATGGCGGTATGCGCGAATTTGTAACGGTTCCAAATCATGCACTTTTAAAAAGTGAAGGGTTAAGTATCGATGAATTAGGACTTATTGAACCACTTGCGATTGGAGCTCATGCTGTAAATAGAGCTGCTGTTACAAAGGGTGAATTTGTGCTTGTAATTGGCGCAGGCCCTATTGGACTTGGTATTGCTCAGTTTGCACGTATTGCTGGTGCTCACGTTATTGTTGTAGATGTTAATGACGATCGGTTACAATTTTGTTCAACTAATGTAGGGGTTGAGCATACCATTAATCCGCTCAAGCAAGATGTGATGGAAGCTCTTAAGCTAATAACGAGAAATAATATGCCTACTGTTGTAATAGATGCCACTGGTAATTTGGATGCTATAAATAATGCTTTTGTTTATTTGGCACATGGCGGACGTTATGTGCTAGTGGGTTTGCAAAAAGAGCAGATTAGTTTTAGCCATCCCGAATTTCATAAACGTGAAGCGACCTTAATGAGTAGTAGAAACGCCAATGTATCAGATTTTGAGCATGTAATGGAATGTATAAAAAATGGATTGGTACAGCCTACAAACTACATTACACATAAAGTAGCTTTTGATGAAGTGGCTACTCAATTTGAAAGCTTGTTAGATCCTAATAGTAAAGTAGTAAAAGCGGTGGTGGTTTTTTAAAAAACAAAAATGAATATGGCAAAAAGCAAACAATACTACATTAGAAAATCTCATAGAATATTAGGAGTGCTACTTGGTATTCAATTTATGCTATGGACTATTGGGGGGCTCTACTTTAGTTGGAATAATATTGATGAAGTGCATGGTGATATGCAACGAAAAAGAGTTCCATTATTAAGTTCAAATGTTCAATTGGTTTCCCCAACTGCGGCACTTGATGCTATTAAGCAAAATCATAAAATTGACTCGCTAGTATCTATACAGCTTATAGATATTTTGGGAAAACCCTTTTATCAAATAAGGTGCGTATCTGCATTGCATGATATGGGTTCACATACCAATCATACTCAATTGATGAATCATTTGGCAGATGCACAAACGGGTAATTTACGTGCTCCACTTACTAAAGATGAAGCGGTAGCAGTTGCCAAAAGACACTTTGCAGATGATGCCAAAGTTGTTAAGGTAGAAAAAGTAGACAGTATTCATCCGCATCACGAATACCGTTCTGGTGAATTGCCTGCTTATGCAATAAGTTTTGAACATGCTTCTAAAACAACTGTTTATGTAGCATCGGAACTTGGCACTGTTCAGAAATTTAGAAATAACAAGTGGCGCTTATTTGATTTTTTATGGATGCTTCATACCATGGATTATAACGGCAGAGATAATTTTGGAAATATATTGTTAAGGGCGTTTTCTATTTTTGGTCTTGTAACAGTATTGTCAGGCTTCCTACTTTATTTTACGTCATCTAAAAGGTTCAGAAAAAAGCAGAATCCCTAATTAGTTTCCTACAAGGTGCAACTTAGTTTGTCTACCATTAATATATCTAAAGCCTGATTGATCAAAATAGCCATCCTGTTCTAACATAATGCGAATGGTTTTTTTCCATTCTTTGATTTCTACTGCTGCATTGAGTTCAATAGAATAGGCTGTTTTGTAATGCATGGGAACATCACCCGTACCCGGAACACCACTTTGCATATCCCACATGCCTATGGCAGGTCCAGCAGCGTGTCCATGAAAGCCAATTGGGTGCGTGTAAATGGTAGCGTTGATGTTTTCTTTTTTTGCTTGTGCAAGTGCATCCGATAAAATTTGATTCCCCGTTTTATTTACTTTAAACTGATCGGTTAAAATGTCTTGTAAGCGGTTGCCTGTTTCAAGTGCTTTTTGTAAATAAAGGGGAGCGCTTGTTTCGTTTGGTTTTAAAACATAGGCGTGCTCCTGGATATCTGTATTTAAACGCAAATAGGTTATGCCAAAGTCTACATGTAATAGATCTCCTTGTACAATTACGTCTTTACTATTGTAACCCTTGCTGGTAAAGGCGGTGAGGTGATCAAAAGCAACCGAGTCATTGCGCTGAATTTCGACAGATGGATGAAACCAAGTAGTAAATCCACGCTTAATGATTTCTTGACGGTACCACCACACTAAATCTTCGGTGGTTGTTATGCCTGGTGTAATTACTTTACTACTAAAACCTTCGGCAATAATATCTTTACTCATTTTAATAAGTTGCGGATAAAACTGCATTTCTTTTTCGGTTCTAGTTTCAAGCCATGCAATGGCTAGTGGTTCCGATGAAACTATTTTAGAGGCATAAGGTGCAGGAAGTTTTTGTTTAAAAGTTTCATACTCGGTATGGTCCAAACCGTCGGCGTGGCCAAAATGAACCGAAGTATTAACGGCAATTTTTTTAGGCTGCAGTTTTGTAACAATAGCATTAAGTGCATCCCACTGATCGGGGTGGGCTTTCATATCCCAGGCTGCTTTAATAGATTCACCTACACTGTAGCGGGCAACAGCTAATTTCTGATACTCTTTTGTTTGCGGGTTATAATAAAATACGAGTATGGTTCTTCTTCTTGCACTGAGCCATGTAGCAGGTAGCATGGTTTTTACAATAGGATCCTCATTGTATTCTCTAGTGATTAATACCCACATGTCTATGCCATTCTTTTCCATGAGTGATGGCAATAAATTATTGAGTCGATCAGAAAGCACTTCATCAATAACGGTGGCTTGTTGGCGAAGGGGAAGTACTTGAGCGCTTAATTGAAAACTAACAAATAGGAGACAAGCTAATAAAATATTTTTCATTCCAATAATTGTTGATCGTTGAATTAATCTTTAATACACCTGATACTACCTCCGTAAGATCTATTGTGTGTTAAGGTATAGGAGCCAGCATTACCAAAATAGAGATACCTGGCACCTTCACCACTAATGGTGCTGCTCCAATAGCTACCATTCACGCCTGTGTTTGTTATTGTTGCTTCTCTGCTGCCAGCCATGGTTAATTTTAGAGGAGAAGCAAATGCGCCATCTGTGTTTTTTGTTGTCCAACTTGCTATTTCGGCATTCCACTCTGCTTCTGTAGGAATACGGTATCCAGTAGGGCATGGGTTATTGGTCCCATTAACCCCCTGCCATAAATTTACATTTTGTGGAGCTCTCCAATCATTGGGTGCGCTTGATGTTAAAATAAAATTAGCGTTACCTGGCACATCGGTAGCAGATAAAGTGGTGCTTGTTGCAGATTTACGTAATTGGTGTAAATCATTTCCTCTTCCCCACTGGTATAAATCGCCATAGGCACTCGTATCAGTACTACTAGTGGCAACTCTCGAAGCGCCCAGGTTACGATCCATCCAAATTTTTCCAGTGGCACTCGTTACCTGACCAAAATCTATGGGGCGTGTTGTAAAAGAAATTTCATTACCATAACTAATGCCTTTTGTATTGATAGCGTATGCTCTAATAAAATATTTAGTGTTAGCAGTAAGCCCAGTTATGGTACTCGTAAACATTGCTGACCCAGGGCCTTCGTTTGTTTTTGTAGACAGCATGATAGTAGGGTTATTGATGGTACTCCATACAACCCCTTTAGCGGTAATGTCAAGCCCTCCATTAGAAATAATATTTCCGCCCGTTATTACAGTATAGGAGGTAATGGAAGATGCATCGGCAGTGGACACGTTGGGTGTTGATGTATTATTATCAAGTTTAGCACATCCTATTAAAAATAAGACGGTGCATATTGCTATCATGTTTTTCATGTAATTCGTATTATATAGATAACTCTAAATATAAATACTTTTTGGAGTATAATCACTCAAATATAGAGTCATTTGTCAAAGGATCTTATTTATGCATTAAATAGAATGTACGATCGATAAATAAAAAAGAGCCCCTATTGCTAGGAGCTCTTAGATAGTATACTTATGTGATTTTGTTTGACTTATTGAATTTCCCAGTCGGTATATGTAGAGGTAAATTTACCAAGTTTAGCTAATCCGTCTGTAAAGGGTTGTAGTTTAGCAAATAAGTCGGTGCCTAGTTTATTTAATTTTCCATCGGCCTCAAAATATTTATCCCTAGATTTTGGTTCAAAAATAAAAAGTATAGCCATGTCATTGTCGCTTTTTTTGACATCTGCGCCTCGAACGCCATTTACTTCAACTAGGTTAACTTTAAAAAGTTTGCAGAATTCTGGAACATAATTAGCGAAATAATATTTTTTAAATTGATCCATTGTAACATTTGGATTTAATGTTACAGTGCCTTTGTGAAGTCCTAATAAACTTCCTTTTTTGAGTGTTTGAGCAAACATGCAAGTTGAGATTAACATCAAAGCATTCAGTAGTAAAATCTTTTTCATGACTTGTTTTAAGTGTTTAGTGATAAGTAGATAAATGAATTTAATGTAATTTTCTTTAACATTTAATCGTTTACATTAAATTAACCCTGGCAGCTCGGGATAATCGAAAGCATCCATTGGATTTGAAGCGGTTCTAAAACTTTTATCTAACGTGTAGGCACTCAATTGATTAGCGTCATAGGTGATCGATGCTAGTTCCATTATTTTAGATTCAGATAAACAAGGGTTAAGCCATTCACTTGCTTGTGCCTCAGTTAAAATGGTTGGCATTCTTTTTTTCTTGTTGTGAATTTGTTCCATAAATGCGTTTGCCTTTGTGGTAACAATTGAAAAAGTATCCATGGTTTCACCTGATTCTTTGTCGGTCCAGGGTTGAAAAATCCCAGCCATATAAAATAAGGACTGTTCTTTTATCGTAATAAAATAAGGGTAGGCAATTTCTTTTATTGCACCTGCCGGTTTGTAATGTCGCCACTCATAAAAGCCGCTAGAAAGTACGAGACACCTATTGTTAAGTGCAGCGGGTTTAAATAGTTTACTCTCGAATAATCTTTCGGCGGTGGCATTGAGGGTGTTAAATTTTTCACGTCCTGCCTGAACCTCTTGGGTGGTTTTTACCCAGGATGCAATCAGTTCCCAATGCGCATTTTCGATGGTAAAATTTTCAGTACTGCCCTTAACGATGGGCCAATTATGATAGCTGAATCCACTTTGCAGCGGCCTATTTGTGGGGTCTAATTGTTTGGTTGTGCCAGAAAGGGTAATGGTAGCTCCTTTTGGAGCGACCAGGCTGTTAAAATAACACATGCTTAAAGGTACAAAAAGCCTGTTATTCGAACTCTAAATCAGATAGGTATGATTCCCAAGTAATTAGGGTGTATGTGTTAGGTTTGGTAGGCATGATTTGGTATTGTATACTATAAGAAACAAGCAAAAAAGAAAATTGTTGAAAGGTGGAGCAAGTTATATGTACAAAATCATAATATTATTAAAATAAATAATGCGTAAATTATTTATTATCTATTTATATTAAAATGTTAAACAAAAGTTAAGCCGAACTTAATTTTTTTCATTATTTTTAATACTGCTTAATATAGTTGATACCCTCAATTATAATTTGTTTAAACCCAAAATTAACCAAATGAAGAAAAATTTGTATCTGATGCTGGCAATGTTCTTTTCATTGAACATGGCACTAGCTCAAACTACAACTGTTACTGGAAAAATCACAGACGCAAAAGGTGCGCCTGTTGAATCTGCAACAGTGAAAGAAAAAGGAACAAGCAATGCAACAACTGCAGATGCGAATGGCCTTTTCAAGATTACAGTAAAGCAAAATGCTGTTTTGCAGATTTCTGCAACAGGTTTTGCAAGTTTTGAAGTTGCTGCTGCTAAAGCAAGCAAGATTACACTTCAAGAATCAGTAGATAACTTATCTGAAGTTGTTGTTACGGCTTTAGGTGTTAAAAGAGAAAAGAAAGCCCTTGGTTATTCTGTTCAGGAAGTTAAAGGAGAAAACTTAACGATTGCAAAATCAACAGATGTAAGTACTTCTTTAGCTGGTAAAGTAGCAGGTATTCAAGTTGTAGGTTCTCCTAGTTCTGCATTCGATAATGGTAGTATCTTAATTCGTGGTGTTACTGGTTTAGGACCACAAGAGCCCATTTTTGTTGTGGACGGAACAATTACCAACCAATCTGCTGTTTTAATGGATAACGTAGAAAATCTTTCTGTGTTAAAAGGACCTGCAGCAACTGCATTATATGGTCAAAGAGCAGCAAACGGTGCGGTAGTAATTACGACTAAAAGAGGTTCTCGTAAAAAATTCAGTGGTGTTGAAGTAAACCTAGGTGCAACTTTCGAAAAAATTGCATTGTTACCTCCTTACCAAAATGAATATGCGGGTGGTTATTCATCTTCATACACGAACAAAAACTCTTTAGGTGCTGGTTATTTAGATGATCAAGGTTATTATATTTTCAACTACGATCCAACGGTACACCCAGCATCTTGGGCATCTTTCCAAGGTCAAAAAATGTTGGAGTATGGTGCGGATGAAAGTTGGGGACCAAAAATCAATGGTTCTATGTACCGTGCTTATTGGAGCTGGTATCCTGGTAAAGAATTTGGTCAGTTAACGCCAATGGTTGCTCAACCAAATAACGTTAAAGACTTTTTCCAAACAGGATTAAACCTAAACAACTCTGTTGCATTTACATCAGGTGGTGAAGGACATAATTTTAGATTAACCTATGGTAACCAACAAAGAACGCTTGTGATCCCTAATGCAAATAGAGATCAGCATCAGATTGCTTTAAACGGTTCTTTTGATGTTGGTAAAAAAATGACCATCTCTACAGATGTTACATATACAACCTTTGCTACAAAAGGTGCTCCTGCAGAAGGATATGATTTATCTGGTTTGAATATTACGCAAAACTTTAACCAATGGTTCCAAAGACAATTGGATATGAATCGTATGAAGCAGTACCGTGAAGCTGATGGTAGTTTAAATTCTTGGAACATTGGTGATCCAAATGCTACAGGTGATTTTTCTTCTTACGGTATACCTCAGTATTGGGATAACCCTTATTTTGTTGTTGCAGAAAACTATACAACACAAAAGCAAAATAGACTTGTTGGAAATATTGGTTTCAATTACAAGTTCAACAATCATTTGAGTCTTCAGTCAAATGCTAGAATGAACTCTTATTATAATGAGAATGATGGTAGAATGGCCACAGGTTCTTTAACCTTACCTTACTACAGACAAGCTCAAAACCAATACAAGGAAATGAACTATGAAGCCAATTTAATTTACAAAAATAAATTTGGTGCATTTTCTGTAGATGGTTTAGCGGGTGGTAACATCAGAAGAAATAGTTACAGCCAAATGTCATTAGCAACAGAGGGTGGTTTAAGCTCTCCTAACTATTTTGATATTGCTGCTTCGGTTTCTCGTCCTTCTTATTCTAGAGGTTATGAGAAAAAAATTGTTAACTCATTTTACGGTAAAGCTTCTGTTGGTTACAAAGACTTCATCTTTGTGGATGCAACCCTTCGTAACGACTGGTCATCTGCACTACCAACAGCAAACAACTCTTACCTATATCCTTCTGTAAGTACAAGTTTTATCTTTACAGAATTTTTGAAAACAAGCTGGTTGACTTATGGTAAGTTACGTGCGTCTTATGCGAGCGTAGGTTCTGACCTAGGAGCACACTCACTTGACTTAGCAATTAACAACGGATCTTTTTACGGTAGCAATGCTTCTGTATCAATTGGTAACCAATTTAAAGGTGGTGGTATCCGCCCAGCTTTAACAAAAGCATACGAATTTGGTATCGAATTAAAGTTGTTCAAGAAAATTGGATTGGATGCAACAGTGTATCAAAACAACAACACCGATCAAATTTTAGGTGTTGATGTATCTCCTTCAAGTGGCTTCTCAACTGCTCAAATTAACGCTGGTAACATCGTTAGCCAAGGTATTGAGCTTTCATTAAATGGTAAGCCTATCGAAACCAAAAATTTCGTTTGGGAAACTAGCATCAACTGGGCTAAAAACCGCAATGAAATTAAAGAGTTAGCTCCTGGTATCAATACATACTTATATGCAACCAACCGTTACGATACGCGTTTAGAGCATAGAGTAGGTGGTCAGTGGGGTACTTATTACGGAAGAAAGTGGAGAACAGATCCAACTTCTGGTAAAACTTTAATTGATGCAACAGGTCAACCATTATATGATATCAATAAAGAAATTGGTACCGTATTACCTAAGTTTACTGGTGGTTTATTTAATACATTCCGTTATAAGAATTTTGATTTAGCATTTTCTATCGATTTCCAAAGCGGTGGATTGTTCTACTCTGAAACAAGAAACTTTAATTCAGGTACTGGTTTGTCACAAGAAACTGTGGGTGTAAACGATAAAGGTAACGACTGGAGAGATTATCCAGGAACTTACTCAACTGCTACTGGTAATGCTGGTAACGGTGGTATTCGTATCCCGGGTGTTTTTGCAAACGGTGCTTTAGTTGGTAAAGAAAACAACAGATATATTTCTGCCCGTGCATACTGGTACACAGCGCGTCAACGTGATGCTAGCAATGTATTATTAGATGCATCATTTATCAAATTACGTGAAGTAAGATTTGGTTATAGCATTCCTGCTTCTGTATTAAAGAAAATGCCATTTGCTAAATCAGCAAACTTTGGAGTTATTTTACAAAACGCATGGTTGATTTGGGCTACAACGAAGCAATGGGGTATCGACCCATCTGAGTTAGAAGTGTTTTACAGAGAAGGTGGACAGCTTTCTTCTACACGTCAACTTGGTGTTAACTTACGTGTAACCTTCTAATACATCTTCGTAAAAAAACTTAAAAACAACAACGATGAAAAAAATATTAATTCTTATAGTTGTACTTGCAACGTTGCAGAGTTGTAATAAGTTTGGCGATACCAACGTGTCTCCAACACTTCTTACAAAAGCATCTACAAGTGCCTTATTAACCAATTCGCAACAAGCGATGAAATCTGTTATGTTTAATAACAGATTAGCAAACCTTTATGTTCAGCACTTATCGGAAGGTCCTTATCCGGGTTCTTCTTTATACAGTGATCGTAATGCTAGTTTTGCAGGATGGTATGTTGGACCATTGTATGATTTACAAACCATCATTAATTACAACAACACAGGTTCCCCATCTACCATTGGTAATGGTTCTAAAGCCAACCAAATTGGTGCTGCAAGAATCCTTAAAGCATTTTACTTTTTACGTATGACAGACATTTGGGGTGATATCCCTTATTCTGATGCATTAAAAGGTAGCACTGCGTATTCTCCAAAATATGATACACAAGAATCTATTTACACCGATTTATTTAAAGAGTTAACTGAAGCGGTTGCTCAAATCAAAGAAAATGAAGCGGGTGTAGTAGGTGATGTACTATTCAATGGTGATATGGCTGCTTGGAAGCGTTTTGCAAATACCATTCGTTTAGCAATGTCTGTACGTTTGTCAAAAGTAAACGCTGCAAAAGGTAAAACAGAATATGCTGCTGCTTTAGCTGCAGGTGTTATTGGTAGCAATGCGCAAAACATCATGTATAAGTTTATCGCAGGCGATCCTAATAACTACAATCCTTGGTACGACAACTACTCTGTTAGTAATCGTAACGACTATGCAATCAGCAAAACAATGACTGATTACATGGAGCCAAAAGCGGATCCACGTTTACCAGTATTTGGTGAAGTGTTAGCAAGTGGTTTGGTTAAAGGTTTACCTTATGGTAGAAATGCTGCTGTAAATATCCCTGCTGCTTATAGCCGTATAGGTGCTGCTTTTAGAGGTCAAGGTTCTCCACTTTCTATTTATAACTATGCCGAAGTTTTATTCTTGCAAGCAGAAGCTGCTAAGCTTGGTTATACAACTGGTGGTGATGCTGATGCCGAAGCAAAGTACAAAGCTGCTATCAAAGCTTCTTGGGAAATGTATGGTGTTTATGATGCAACTAAATACAATGCATACATCGCTAATGCTAATGTAGCGTATTCAAGTGCTAATGCGCACAAGCAAATTTTAACTGAAAAATGGGTTCATAACTACTTAAGCTCTTGGGAAACTTGGTGCGATTGGAGAAGAACTGGATTCCCTGTATTAACTGCTGCAGTTGATAGAGTTGATTCTAGAGGTATTCCTTTCCGTTTAGGTTATCCTCCAACAGAGGCTTCTTTAAACCCAACAAATTATAAAGCTGCTGTTGCTGCCCTAGGCGGAACAGATGACAACTACGGTAAAATGTGGTGGTCTAAGTAAATCGTTCTCGTATTTATCTTGGTTTTTAAGAAGGAGGTCGTTTTTACGATCTCCTTTTTTTATACTAGTTTTATGCCATGGGCACTAGGTTAATATCTTTTCTGGTTTGTTTGTTGGCGGTAGCTGCTGCTAACGGGCAAATGCGTTTTCAGGTAAAATCTATAACTGTTGGTGCCATTAAAAAAGTAGACAGTTTAAAATACAGTCCTGTCAATATTTTAGCGCCCAATAATTATGTTAAAGGCCTTGCGTTTTTTTGCAAACAAGAATGGCAATTTGAAAAGCGCACAAAAATACCTTTCCGTTTCAGGTTAGGTAGTTTAGATTACGTCAATAAATTAGAAGGAAAGAAGTAGTTTAATAGAGAGCAAATGTTTTAATCATTGGCGCGCTTGTAGCTTCTTTAATGATAAGCCTTACCGCTGTTGCCTTTATGGGCGTATCTAGTAGCCCAATGTATTTATGGCCAATACAAGTCCCTTCTTTAATTATTTTCCACTGATCATTTATGTTCGCTTCAATTACAAAAGACCTAACGCGTTCGCCTTCTTGAATATTTTCTTGGATGACTATTTTGCTAAAAGATTTTTGTTGAGGAATGTTAATGGTGTAATCTTTTTGTTGAGGCTTTAAGGAAGCCACCGGCGTTTTAAATACTTTTTTAATGCTATCGCCCCAAGCTTTAAGCATTGCAACATCTGCGTTTGGAATGAGGCCTCTGTTGTCTGGTGTAATGCCAAGTATGAGTGTAGAATTGTGCCCCACCGACCCGTAATACATGTTCATCATTTTGTCAATTGGGTTTACATGGTGGTCTTCGTTGGGATTCCAGAACCAATCATGTCCGCCTTTGTGGCCACGAAGTGGCGCATCACTCATAGCAGGCATCCAAAATTTGCCAGCAGGGTCGCCGGTTTTAAGCAATGCAAAATTGTTGGCAAAAATAGTTTCTTGTTTTACCGCATGTGAAAACACAAAAGGGAAGGTAGACCATGAAGGGTAGGGTACTGTTCCAGATTCGGAGCCACCCCATCTAAAGTCGGCCTTTTGTGCGTTGTGGTAAAAAAGACAATTGGGTTGATACTTTGTAACAATCGGTAAAATGTTGGGTCCGTTTTTTGAAGGATCATCGGCACCACCATCAAACCATATCATAAATAATTTACCATAACGGGTGCAAAGTTCTGTTACCATTTGTTCGCACATATATTTATAGGCTGCTTGTCTGCGTTTTACAAATTCACTAGAACCCTCAATTTTAAAATCATGTACACCTAAATACGAATTCCATCTAATACCTACATAAATCCCCGGCTCAACACCATATTTACGACAAGAGTATACAAAATCGCGTACAATATCTCCTTTGCCATTTTGAAATTTGATCGCTTTCATGCAGTAAGGGTTTGCGTCACTTTGGTAAAGGGCAAATCCTGTTTCATGCGTAACAGTAAGAACTGCAAATTTGGCCCCACCTGCTTTAGCAGCCTGTATCCACTGATCTGTGTTTAACTGTGTTGGGTTAAAAATATTAGCGTTGTTAAAAGGCGTGATTCTATTTTGCGCCTGGTTGTATGGCGTGCCCTGAAACACCGGCAAATCATAAGAAATGAGCACACCAACTTCTGCTCTTTGCCAAGCTAGTTGAGGAGCAGAAGGCTTTGGCTGATTTATTTCTTGCGCAAAACCAAAACTGGTACTACAAAGTGTAATAAGTATGAGTAGATAATATTTCATTTAAATAATTTTTGACCAGCGTTAAAATAGTAGTGGTGTATTGGTATTTACCGTTTGAAGTTTTCCGTTGCAATAAATACTTGCTTGCTTTTGTGTACTAGACTTAATGTACAAACTGGTTACCCGTCCTCTATTCCATTTCATGTCAATTTCATAATTACCTCTTGCTTTAAGGCCATTAACAGCGCCTGAATTCCAGGCCTTTGAAATAGCGGGTAATAGTTCTATAAAACCCGTATGTGATTGAACGAGCATTTCAGCAACTGCTGCGGCACCTCCAAAGTTTCCATCAATCTGAAATGGTGGATGTGCATCGAGTAAATTTGGATACGTACCACCCATATTGTTGTAATTTTCTTTGGTTTCATCGGGTGGAACAAACTTTAAAAGTTCACGGTACATTTTGTAAGCGTGTTCACCATCTTTGAGCCTCGCCCATAAATTAATGCGCCATCCTTTAGACCAGCCTGTGGTTTCATCGCCTTTGATTTCTAGTGTTTTTTTAGCAGCATTGGCAATATCAGGTGTTTGTGTAAGCGTTACATGTGTGCCCGGATATAAGCCATATAAGTGACTTTGGTGCCTATGAGTAGGCTCTACATCCTGCCAGTCGTAATACCATTCTTGTAAATTTCCGGCTTTGCCTACTTGGTATGGATGTAATTTATCGAGCGCTGCTTTTATATTTGTTGAAAAATCAAGATCATTTTTAAGTACCTGTTGCGCTGCAATAATACCTAAAAATAATTCACGAATCATGGCAAGATCGGCAGTGCCACCGTATAAAGTGCTACCCTTAAAACCTGTTGGGGTAATAAAATAATTTTCTGGAGAGGTAGAAGGAGAAGTAATGAGTTTACCGTTCTTGTCTGGTATCAGCCATGCCAAACAAAATTCGGCAGCACCCCTCATAACCGGATATTCTTTTTGGAGATAGCTACTATCCTGTGTAAATAAAAAATGTTCCCAAATATGCGCCGATGCCCAAGTGCCACCCATTGGCCAATTGGCCCAACTAGGATCTCCGTCTCCAAAATTGCCTACCGGGTTAGACATGGCCCATATATCTGAATTGTGGTGCGATACCCATCCTGGCATATTGTAAAATGTTTTAGCGGTTGTTTTGCCGGTGACAGATAGGTTTTTTAAAAATTGCAAAAACGGCATATGCATTTCCGATAAATTGGTGTTTTCTGCCAACCAATAATTTTCTTCGGCATTGATGTTCATGGTGTAATTGCTAGACCATGGTGGTTGTAAATATGAATTCCAAATGCCTTGCAAGTTGGCAGGAACACTAGGTGTTCTGGAACTACTAATTAAAAGGTAGCGACCAAACTGAAAATATAAAGTTTCAAGGTAGGGGTCGGCTTCACCTTTGGCATAGCGTTGTAATCTTTCGTTGGTAGGGAGTTGTGGAGCAGCAGCGCCATCTAATTGTAAAGCAACCCTGTCAAAATAATTTTGATAATCTTTGGTATGTCTTTTTTTAATGGCGTCCCATCCTGTTTTGACAGCACTAG